>NZ_DAMCAM010000021.1:0-48150 GCF_032059615.1 Melaminivora sp.
CAGCGCGGCTGGCCCCCACCCCTGCCCTCCCCCAGAGGGGGAGGGAGTAAGAAAGAAAGAGAGAGGGGAAGGGAAAGAACACGCCCAGATGGGCTGAAATGCGAGGCCGAGCGAAGCGTCGGCCCGACTCGCCCCTCCAACCCCCCTTTGCCCGTACCGAGGAGCACAGGGCGGGCGGCGGGCGCGTGAGCCGCAGGCACACGCGCCCGCCGACCGCCCGAGCACCGCAGGCTGCCCCAACGCGCAGCGTTGGGGATACGGGCAGCGGGGGCGCGCTTCTTTTGCCTACTTTTCTTGCGCGGGCAAGAAAAGTAGGTCGCCCGCCGGGGCGAGTCCCGGCCCCCCACGCCCAAACCAACCCCAACATCAAAACCAGCACCAAACCAGCCACAAGAACAAACCAAAAGGCATCATCCCCCTTCATGCATATCCTGATCGTCGAAGACAACGCCCTCGTCGCCAGCGGCATCCGCACCGGCCTGCATCTGCACGGCCTGCAAGCCGACGTCGCCGGCACCGCCGCCGACGCCCAGGCGCACCTGGACGCGCGCGCTTACGACGCCTGCGTGCTCGACCTGGGCCTGCCCGACGGCGACGGCCTGGCCCTGCTGCGCCGCTGGCGCGCGGCGGGTGAAGGCCTGCCGGTGCTCATCCTGACCGCGCGCGGCGCGCTGGAGGACAAGATCGCCGGCTTTCAGGAAGGCACGGACGACTACCTGACCAAGCCCTTTGACCTGCAAGAACTGGCCCTGCGCCTGCAGGCGCTGGTGCGCCGCGCCGGCGGGCGGGCCAGTGACCGGGTGCGCCTGGGCGAATGCGAAATCGACATGGCCAGCGGCGCCGTCTGGCGGGCGGGCGAACCAGTGGAGCTGCCCCGGCGCGAATGGTTGTTGCTGGCCGCGCTGGTGCAGGCCGGCGGACGGGTGCTGAGCACGGCGCAGCTGCACGACAGCCTCTATGGGCTGGATGAAGAGGTGGGCAGCAACACCGTGAACGTGCACGTGCACCACCTGCGCAGGAAACTCGGCGCCGACCTGATCGACACCGTGCGCGGCCTGGGCTTTCGCCTGGGGGCGCGCCACCACCCGCCGGCGCCCCCGCCGCCCGCCGCGCCATGAACGCCAGCCTGCCTCCGCGCCTGAAAAGCCTGCGCCTGCGCCTAGTGCTGGGCTTGGCGCTGGCCAGCAGCGTGCTGTGGGGAGGCGTCGCGGCCTGGCGCATCAACAGCCTGCAGCACGAGATCAACACCATGCTCGACGAGCGCCTGGTGGCCTCGGCACGCATGGTGGCCAGCATCGTGCAGCAGCTGCAGCCGGCCGCGCCGGACGGCCCGCCGCCCGCGCAGCAGCAGCAGCAGCAAGTCCAGGACCAGGTGCACTCGGTCATCGGCCGCGACGGCGTGGCCTGCGAGGTGAGCCTGGCGCGCAGCGAGGTCGAGGTGCTGCCGCTGGCGCGCACCGGCGGGGCGCCGGCGCAGTCCACGCTGGGCGAGCCCGGCTTCAAGGAGATCACCAAGGGCGGCAAGGCCTGGCGCACCTACGTGCTGGCCGAGGGCGAGCTGCGCGTGGCCACCTCCGACCCGCTGCCGCAGCGCCAGCAGCTGGTGCGCGCCGCCGTGCTGGCGCTGGCCCTGCCCTTTGCACTGGCGCTGGCCTGCGTCTGGCTGCTGGTGTGGTGGGTGGCCACGCTGGGCCTGCGCCCGCTCGGGCAGCTGCAGCGCGAACTGCTGGCGCGCACGCCCCAGTCCACCGAGCCGGTGCGCGCCGGCCAGGACACGCGCGAGCTGAGCCCGCTGGTGGCCAGCCTGAACGCGCTGCTGGAGCGCACGCGCAGCACCCTGGAGCACGAACGCCGCTGGACGGCCGACGCCGCCCACGAGCTGCGCACGCCGCTCACCGCCATCAAGACCCAGGTGCAGGTCGCGCAGCTGGCGCTGGCCGCGCCCGGGCGCGGGGCCGTCGCGCACGAGGCGCTGGCAGGTGCACTGCAAGGCATTACCCACATGCACGGCACGCTGGAGCAGCTGCTGCAGCTGGCCCGGCTGGAGGGCGCGGGCGGCGCCGGCGCGGACGGCGCCCGGGGCAGCGCCATCGTGCAGGCCTTCGAGCTGGCGGTGCAACAGTCGCGCCAGCGCGCGCAGGACGAGGGGCGCAGCGCCGCGGCCGTGGCCGTGCGCTGCGAGCCCGAGCCACCGGCCTGGCAGCACGCCAGCCTGCCCGTGCCGGCGGCGCTGCTGACCAGCGCCATCGGCAATCTGCTGGACAACGCCCTGCGCCACCACCAGGGCGAGGCGCCGGTCGAATGCACGCTGGCGCTGCACGCGGCCGGGGCTGGCGGCGGGGCCGCCGTCGAGGTCTGCATCCGCGACCAGGGGCCGGGCCTGAGCGAAGACGAATGCGCGCAGGCCACCCAGCGCTTCTGGCGCAAGGGTGCCAGCAGCAGCGCCGGCAGCGGCCTGGGCCTGACGATCGCCCGACGCATCGCCGAGAGCGGGGGCGGCACGCTGACGCTGGCGCCCGCGCAGCCCGGGCTGCGCGCCTGCCTGCGCTGGCCCCTGGCGCACTTCCGCCAGCCAAGGCCATGACGGGCGACGCCCAGGTGCTGACGCTCGGCCCGCTGGTCCTGCCCTGGGCCGGCGTGGTGCTGCTGCTGGCCTGGCTGGCCGGCAGCACGGTGCACGACCGCAGCGCCGCGCGCGCCGGGCTGCCGCCCGGCCCGCATGCCTGGGGCGTGGCGCTGGCGGCACTGGCCGCTGCGCGGCTGGCCTTCGTGCTGCGCTACGCCGGCGCGTATGCGGCCGAACCCTGGGCGGCCCTGGACATCCGGGACGGCGGCTGGTCGCCCGCGTGGGGCCTGGCGGCCGCCGGTGCCTACGTGCTGCTGCTGTGGCTGCGGCGCAATGCCTGGCGCCGCGCCGTGGGCCTGGGCACGGGAGTGGGCATGGCGCTGTGGCTGGCAGGCAGCGCCGCGCTGCACCTGGCCCAGCCCGGCGCCCGCGCCCCGCTGCCGGCCTGGCAGGGTGTGGCGCTCGACGCCAGCACCGTGCGGCTGCCGGCGCTGCAGGGGCGGCCCGTGGTCATCAATCTGTGGGCCAGCTGGTGCCCGCCCTGCCGGCGCGAAATGCCGGTGCTGCTGAGTGCGCAGCAGACGCACCCCGGAGTGCGCTTTCTGTGGGTCAACCAGGGCGAGTCGCCCGAGGTGGCGGCCGGCTTTGCCGCCGCGCAGGGCCTGCCCGTGGCCGACGTGGTGCTGGACCAGGCAGGGCAGCTGGGCCGCCTGCTGGGCCACCGGGCCCTGCCGACCACGCTGTTCTATGACGCTGCAGGGCGCCTGGCCCTGGTGCGTAGCGGCGAACTGTCGGCCGGGACACTGGCCCAGCACCTGGAGGCGATGGGCGCCGGGCTATCCAAAGAATAGCGCCACCTCCGCGTCAGCCCGCGTTCTACGCCACAAATGACCCAAAAGTGTCCGGCTGGCACTGGGTTATTGCTTCATTTTCAGTAGCAAAAGCAACCGGAGCCGCTGGAGCCGCTCATTTTGCCCCGCCCCCGAATTGCTCCAGCAGCCCGCCCCGCGAGCCCTGCAGGCCCACGCCTTCGCCGCCGGCGGCCTGCACCGCGCCGAGGAACTGCGCCATGGCCTCGGAGGCCCGACTGCGCTCTTCGCCGCTGAAGATGGACTCATCCACCTGCATGCCATTGGCGGTGTACACGCGCATCCAGGTGCGGGTGCCGTGGGCGATCTGGTCCACCAGGCGCAGCGGCACGTCAAACCCCGTCAGTGCGTAGCCCGGCGGCTGCGCCATGCCGGCGCCGGGCGTGGCCAGCGGCACGCGCAGGCGCACCACCTCCGAGCCCCCGACGTGCACGTCGGCGCCCGTCACCGCGGCCTGGCCGGGCAGGCCGATGCCGAGCACGGCCTGGCTCTTCTTCTCGCTGGTCCAGGACGCCGCCAGCACCGGGCAGCGGGTGCCCCCGGTGCATGCCAGCCGCTCGGGCGCGACGGACACGGTCCGGACGCCCCCGGCCGCCTCCTGCCGCTGCACGTCGGGCACGAGGGATTGGCGGCTGGCGCAGCCGGACAGCACCACCAGCGTGGCGGCAAGCGGGAGGGCGAGAAAACGGATCATGGAATCTTTCCAGCGGCTGGGAGATTTGCAGGGACGGGACCCGCGATTGTCGCCGCCGGCCCGCCCCGTTCACTGCATGGCCAGCTCCAGGGCCCTGACCAGCTCCCGTTCATCGTACGGCTTGGGCAGGTGCACGGGCCGGGGGCCCGGGTGCGCGTCCATCACGGCGGGTGCGAGGTCATACCCCGAGGCAAAGACGACGCGCAGCTGCGGCAGGCGGCAGCCGGCCTCAGCGGCCAGCTCGATGCCCGAGCGGCCGGGCAGGCTGATGTCCGTGAGCAGCACATCGACGGGGTGCGCCTGCAGCAGCGCGAGCGCGCTGGCCGCATCGCCCGCCGTCAGCACCGCATGCCCCAGGTCCGTCAGGATGTCGGCGGTGATCAGGCGGATCATCTCCTCGTCCTCGACCAGCAGCACCCGCAGGCCCGGCGGCGCCGGCGGCTGCGCGGGCACGGCGGGCAGCTGCTGCGCCCGGGCCTGCTCCAGCACCTGCACCTGCTGCTGGCCGCGCAGCACGTGGCGCACCTTGCGCGCGAGTTCTTCGCGGGTATAGGGCTTGCTGAGCAGCTCCACGCCCGCGTCCAGCCGCCCGCCGTGCACGATGGCGTTTTGCGTGTAGCCCGAGGTGAACAGCACCGCGATGCCCGGCACCCGCTCGCGCGCCTTGCGCGCCAGCTCCGGGCTGCGCAGCGTGCCGGGCATGACCACGTCGGTGAACAGCAGGTCGATGGGCACGCCGCTTTCCACGACCACCAGCGCGCTGTCGGCGTCCCGCGCCTTGAGCACGCGGTAGCCCAGGTCGGAGAGCATCTCGACCACCGTGGCACGCACGCCCTCGTCGTCCTCGACGACCAGTACCGTCTCGGTGCCGCCCACCGCGGGCCCGGTGCGCGTGTCGATGGCGACGTCCTCCTGCTGGTGGGCGCGCGGCAGGTAGATGCGCACCGTGGTGCCATGACCGGGCTCGCTGTAGAGCTTGATGTGCCCGCCGGACTGCTTGACGAAGCCATACACCATGGACAGGCCCAGCCCCGTGCCCTGCCCTTCGGGCTTGGTCGTGAAGAACGGCTCGAACACGTGCTCGATCACCTCCGCGGGAATGCCCGAGCCGGTGTCGGTCACGGCCAACACGACGTACTGCCCGGGCGTCACGTCGGTGTGGCGCAGGGCGTAGTCGTCGTCCAGCAGGGCGTTGCCGGCCTCGATGGTCAGCCGGCCGTGGCCCTTCATGGCGTCGCGGGCGTTGATGGCCAGGTTGAGAAGGGCGTTTTCGACCTGCGCCGTATCGATGAACGCGTTCCACAGGCCTCCGGCGATCACCGTCTCGATCTCGATGCTCTCGCCCAGGGCGCGGCGGAACATGTCGTCCATGTCGCGGATGAGCCGCCCCAGGTTGACGACCTTGGGCGCCAGCGGCTGGCGCCGCCCGAAGGCCAGCAGCTGCGAGGCCAGCTTGGAGCCGCGCGAGACCCCCGTGAGCGCGTTGCGCAGGCGCAGCTCGGCACGCTCGTGCCCGGCCAGGTCCTTTTGCAGCAGCTGCAGGTTGCCGCCGATGACCTGCAGCAGATTATTGAAGTCGTGCGCCACGCCGCCCGTGAGCTTGCCCACCGCCTCCATCTTCTGCGCCTGGCGCAGCTGCTCCTCGGCGTGCCGCAGGGCTTCGGCCTGGGCTTTCGCGGCCGTCACGTCGCGGGCGGTGCAGTACAGCAGCCCGCCCTCGGGCACGGCCGTCCAGGACAGCCAGTGGTAGGAGCCGTCGCGCGCGCGAAACCGATTCTCGAAATCGAGGGTCGTGGCGCCGTCGGCCAGCTGCGCCACCTCCGTGCGCGTCTTGACGCGGTCGTCGGGGTGCTCCAGCCACTCGGTCGTCCTGCCAACGAGCTCCTCCTCGCTCCAGCCCAGCAATGCCGTCCACGCCGGGTTGACGCTCTGCCAGACACCCTGCGCATCGGCCACGCCCAGCAGGTCCTTGCTCAGGCGCCAGATGCGGTCGCGCTCCTGCGTGCGTGCCTCCACGCGCCGCTCCAGGTCCGCCGTGATCTCGCGCCGCAGCCGCGCCAGCTTCAGGTTCGACTCCACCCGGGCGAGCAGCTCGCGCGGCGAGAAAGGCTTGACCAGATAGTCGTCTGCGCCGGCGCTCAGCCCCTCGACGCTCGCCTCCTCGCCGGCGCGGGCCGACAGGGCGATCACGGGCAGGTCCTGCAGGGCCGGGTCGCTGCGGATGGCGCGCATCAGGCCGAAGCCGTCCAGGCGCGGCATCATGATGTCGGTCAGCACCAGGTCGGGGCGGCGCGCGCGGATGGCTTCGAGTGCGGCCTGGCCGTCGGCCACCGCCTCCACTTCGTGGCGCCCCGACAGCAGCCGTCGGACGTAGTGGCGCATGTCGGAGTTGTCGTCGGCCAGCAGGACGCGCGCCCGCTCGCCGGGCGCTTGCGGCTCCTCCGCCAGCTCCGACACCACGCCGTCAAGCACCCCGGCGGCGGGCTCAGCGCCCGGCAGCCAGTGCAGGGCTTCATCCACATAGACGCGCGCGCGCCCGGCAGACCAGCCGAGCGCGCGCTCTTCGTGGACCTGGTCCGCCGCCAGGTGCCGCGTGCCGAAGGGAATGGTGACGGTGAAGGCGGTGCCGCGCCCCTCCTCGCTCGCCACCTCGATGGTGCCCCCATGCAGCTTGACCAGCTCGTGCACCAGCGCCAGACCGATGCCGCTGCCCTCGAAGCTGCGCCCGCGCGCGCCGTCGATGCGATGGAAGCGCTCGAACATGCGCGGCAGCTCATGGGCAGGAATGCCCGTGCCGGTGTCGCGCACCGTGAGGGTAGCCGCGCCGGCCGCCGGCGCCACGCTGACCGTGATCTGCCCGTCGAAGGTGAACTTGAAGGCGTTGGAGACAAGGTTCAGCACGACCTTCTCCCACATCTCGCGGTCGACGAAGACGGGCTCGGGCAGCGCCGGGCATTCCACGACCAGCTCGAGCCCGGCCTTCTCTGTGGCCGAGCGGAAGTTGCTCGCCAGCTCGGCCGTGAGCGTGGCCAGGTCCGTCGCCTCGAACCGTGCCTTGGCGCGCCCGGCCTCGATGCGCGAGAACTCCAGCAGCGTGTTGACCAGCTTGAGCAGGCGCAGGCCATTGCGGTGGGCGATCTCCACGCGCTCGCGCTCGTCTTCGGGCAGGCGCCCGGCCTGCGCCAGGGATTCCTCCAGCGGGCCCAGCATCAGGGTCAGCGGCGTGCGGAACTCGTGGCTGACGTTGGAGAAGAACAGCGTCTTGGCCTGGTCGATGGCAGCCAGCGCTTCGGCCCGCTTGCGCTCCTCTTCGAAGACCTCCACGTTGGCGATGGCGGCGGCGATCTGCCCCGTCAGCAGCGCGAGGAAGCCGCGGTAATCCGGGTCGAACTGGCGAAACGGGTTCAACCCGACGATCAGCACCCCCGCCTGCCCAGCCTCGCCCGACGGGGCGAGGGGCAGCGCCACGGCCTGCGTGGGCGGCAGATGCCAGGCGCCGGTCGGCAGGTCGGCAAACCGGGCCGCAAGACCGGGCACGACGCGCATCTCCTGCTCGCGCAACACCTCGGCAAGCGGCCAGGGGGAGGGCCCATCAAGGGCCACGGACGCAGGTGCCGCCGCGTGCCCGCTGACGATGCCGGCCGCAGCCGCCAGCGTCATGGCGCTGCCATCGGGCTCAGCCAGGTAGAGCAGC
The DNA here is from genome assembly GCF_032059615.1 of Melaminivora sp. Classification (NCBI taxonomy): domain Bacteria; kingdom Pseudomonadati; phylum Pseudomonadota; class Betaproteobacteria; order Burkholderiales; family Comamonadaceae; genus Melaminivora; species Melaminivora sp. The sequence goes on from NZ_DAMCAM010000021.1 coordinate 7,824, forward strand.
GCGAAGGGCAGGTCGTGCCCATTGGTCGCCAGCGCCGCCGCACTGCGCTGGCACACCTGCTCGCACGTTCGTGCGTTCACGATGCGCAAGGACAGGTCATGCAGCAGCCCCAGCTGGCGCTCGGTGATCACCCGGCGGGTGTCGTCCGTGTTGGCGCAGATGATGCCGCCCGGGCTGCCGTCATCGTCGGGAATCGGGCTGTAGGAGAAGGTGTAGTAGGTTTCCTCGGGGTAGCCGTTGCGCTCCATGATCAGGAGCTGCTCCTCGACATAGATGCCGCTCACGCCGCCCATCGCCGACTCCAGCATGGGGCCGATCTCGTTCCAGATCTCGCGCCACACCTGCGAGACCGGGCGCCCCAGCGCCCACGGATGCCTGCCGCCGATGATGGATTTGTACGGGTCGTTGTACAGGTAGATCAGCTCCTTGCCCCAGCCGATCCAGATCGGCTGGCGCGACGTCAGCATGATGCCGACCGCCGTCTTGAGGCTCTGCGGCCACGCGTGCGCCGGCCCCAGTGGCGTCGCAGCCCAGTCGCGGGCACGCATGAGGGCCGCCAGCTCTCCGCCTGCGGACAGGCAGGGTGGAACAGTGGCGTCTGGCTGGGGACTGGGGGGCATGACGGAGTGGTCCACGCGGTTGCCTGCGGCTTCGGGGTTTGGGAAGGCGGAATTATCGACTTCCGGCCTCCAACCGGGCTTTGCCTGCCCGCATTCCCGGCTGCTCGCGCCCCCATCGCGCAACACAGCCGGGCGCGCCAGCCCGGCCACCGCCCGGGCTCCACTTCACACGTGGCCGCGCCGCCGTGCACACCGCCGCCGCTGTACATTGCGCCCTGCAGACACCCTTCGCCCAGCCCCGCACCGCCACGTCATCAGGAGCCATGCCATGAGCCACTACGCCGTGACCGACAACCCGCAGCGCGGCCGCTACGAGGCCCGTGGCGACGACGGCACGCTTGCCGGGTTCGCCGACTATCGGCGCACCGGCGACACGCTGACACTGCCGCACACGGTGGTGCAGCCCGAGTTCGAGGGCCGGGGTGTCGGCTCCCGGCTTGCGCGCCACGCTTTCGACACGGCCCGGCGCGAAGGTCTGCGAGTGCGCCCGGAATGCAGCTTCATGGCCGGCTGGGCCGAACGGCACCCGGAGTTCCAGAACCTGGTGCAAGGCGCCTAGCACCCTGCCCTGCACGCCGCCCACCGTTGGAGACGCCATGCCGACCCATCCTGCTTCCTCCCGCTCCGGCGCCAGCGGCGCCGATGCGTCTGCAGGGCCGGCCGCCGCGGCCCCGCCCGCCGAAGTCGATGCCGTCATCATCGGCGGCGGCCCGGCCGGGCTGACGGCGGCGCTCTACCTCGCGCGCTTTCGCCGCTCGGTGCTGCTGCTGGACGCGGCGCAGAGCCGGCTGTCCAAGATCCCGCGCTCGCACAACTATCCGGGGTTTGCCGAAGGCGTCACCGGCACCGACCTGCTGGCGATGCTGCGCGAACAGACCTTGCGCTACCCCGTCCATGCCGTGACGGCCTACGTGGACACCGTGGAGCGGCGCGGCGACGGCTTCGAGGTCGGCTGGGCCGGCGGCTCGGCGCGCGCGCGGCAGGTGCTGCTGGCCACTGGGGTCACCGACATCCCGCCGGCCATGCCCTACGTGCTGGAGGCGCTACGCGCCGGCGTGCTGCGCTATTGCCCGGTGTGCGACGGCTACGAGGCCATCGACCAGGCCGTCGGCGTCATTGCCGACGGTGAGGCCGGCGTGGGAGAGGCCCTCTACCTGCGGCACTTCACGCCGCACATCACGCTGTTCATGGAACAGGGCGCGGCCGCGCTGGACGAAGGCGCGCGGCGCCGGCTGGCCGAAGCCGGCATCGCCTGGGCCGACGAGCCGATCGACAGCATCCGGCACTGGGAAGAGCGCATCACGGTGCGCCACGGCCAGCGCGAAACGGTCTGCGACTCGCTCTATTGCGCACTGGGCCTGGACATCCATGCCTCGCTGGCACGGCGGCTGGGCGCCCGGACCAATGACGACGGCTATCTGGTGATCGACGACCACCACGCCACCACCGTGCCCGGCCTGTGGGCTGCCGGAGACGTGTCGCAAGGCCTGAACCAGATCACCGTTGCGATGGCCGGGGGCGCAATCGCCGCTGCGGCGATGCATCGGCGGCTGTGAGCGCGCCCTGTCGTGTGGTGGTTCACTCCCACTCGGTCATCAATGAGACTCGCAAGTCCTCATGGTTAAAGGGATTTGCGGTGATCGAAATGGGGCCTTACCGTCGCTTTTACCGTCTGCATCGGACACCTTTTGCTGGCGCGGGAGATGGCCCGATTGGCGGCTCATTGACACTTCCTCGACCCGATTGTCAATCACGATATATCTTAGCGCGCTTCATCCAGCCTTGGAACGATCGAGTTTTCTCTCGCTTACGGCACCACCCCAAGTGCCCTTGCTGCCTACTCGGTCCCGCCCAAGACGGCATCAGCGGCACGCGGTCAGAAATCTTGCGGCATCGCCGCTACTCGGGATTCAGGTAAACGCAAAATATCTGAAATACAACTAAACGACTGCTACGCTGCACTAGCCGCGCCCCCCTCATCCACCCGACTCAACGGTGACTCACGGCTATGGAATGCCTGATCACCAGGAAGTGCCCTCGCCCAGGAGAGAGCCTCTTCAAGGTTCAGGTACAGACTTGCATACGCCTTGCGCAGAAGTTCATCGGGCAACGCCCAATCCCACTTCTCGCGCTGTAGGTTGCGGACATCGGCCAGAAGCATGTCGAGCGGCGGAGGCTCATCCACCGCCGCATCGATAAGGGCATCGACGATGCTCTCGACACCCGAATCCCCCTTAGCGACTTCGATGCCCGGACCGGCCGCATTCGCCGAATAGCCTCGCCGGCGGAGCAGGCAAGCCAGCGCTTCGTTGGCGGCATCCCCGAGCCAGGTCAGCAGCACTACATCCCGCCCCTGGTCAATCACGAAGTCATTCGCTAGGTTTCGTACGGCGTAGTTCGCCCTGCCCTCGGCCAGGAACCGCTTGGCCACTTCATCCAGAAACGGCGGCACATCGGAGGACTCGAACAATTGGCGCATTCGCTGGTGAACGCGTGTGTGCGTGCGCCCGGCTCCGCCCGAAAACAACGGCGGCGCTCCGCCACCAGAGCGGACGACAAATATGGTTTTTTGCTCCTCGTCGATGTCTTCCACCAGCCAGGTCCTGCCGGCAAACAGAATGCGCTGGCCCACACTGAGCATCTGCGATACCGGCAAAGTGCCGAGCGTTTTCCCACCGCAGACAATGCGAAACTCCTCATCAGCGGCAAACGCGGCATAGAACGTGTAATGGTTGACGAACTTCTCGCCGATACGGCCATGCAGCAAGAGACCGCTGGACTCCTGCATCAGCAGTTCTTTCTGGCCGAGATGGCGAACGAGTTCAACAAACTCCCCTTTGTCCAGCCCAACAAATGGAGTTCCGGAAGCACAGAACATCGCATAGAGCTGCCCGATGGAAGCCCCACCGTTCTGCGCCACATAGGACAGCATTTGTTGAACCAGCGTCGACAGATGAACGCCATGCGCCATGGGTGGCTCAAACCAGCCTTCCAGCAGCAGCGAGATCATCGCCGTCACCTTCACCGTCTCCAGCCGGAGTTCGTCGGCGAGTGAGGGCTTCCCGCCAAGCGCGTTCTCCACGCTGTAGCCTCGCAAGATGGCCGGTTCCCCCTTACGACGGCCAGATCGCCCCAGGCGCTGTCGCAAGCTGGCCACCGAAGGCGGCGGGCCGATCTGGGCCACGCTCCTGACGGCACCAATGTCGATGCCCAACTCCAGCGTGTTGGTGCAGATGGCCGTCGCCGGGAACTCCTTCTGCTTCAGGGCAGCCTCGGTCTCCGCCCGTATCTCTTTGGACAGGCTGCCGTGGTGCGGCCAGAACTCGTTCGGCACCTTTTGTTGCTCGCACAGTCTGTTGAGAAGGTGCGTGTAGCGCTCGACCTCACGGCGAGAGTTCGGGAAGACCAGGTTGTTCGTGCCGCGCAAACCCTGGAAAAGATGCAAGGCGATCTTCGCTGGTGTGACGGATTCCAACTCCTCGTCGCCATCCTCATTGCGCACGGCCAAGGGCTCCTCATACCCTTTGACCAGGACTCTCAGTTCACTGTGCGAAGATTTCGACTCCACCAGGGCGACCGATACTCCCTGTCCCGGACGCAGGAAATCGGCTGCCAGGCGCATGTCGCCCAGTGTTGCCGAAAGACCTACGCGCGGCGCCTGGCGCCCGATGACCCGCTCGATACGGTGCATCAGGGATTGAAGCTGTTTGCCACGCTCTGAACCGATGAAGGCGTGAAGCTCGTCGACAACGAAGAACGCCAGCCGGTCGAACACTGCACCGATTGACGTGCCGCGATGGCACAACATTGCCTCCAGTGATTCCGGCGTGATGAGCAACACCCCTTGCCGTTTCGCCAGGAAGCGCGCCTTGGCCGAGGAAGAAATGTCGCCATGCCAGGGCCAGACTGGGGCCTCCAGTTGCTCGCACAGTCGGTCGAGGCGCCCAAACTGGTCGTTGATGAGCGCTTTGAGCGGACTGATGTAGACGATGAGCCCCATCGGCTCCGCCTGAAGCAGATGCGTCAACGCCGGCAGAAATGCCGCCTCCGTCTTGCCGGCGGCAGTGGCGGCTGCCACGATGACGTCCCGGTCCGCCTTGACGATCAACGGAATAGCTGCCTCCTGGGCATCTCTCAGCGACTCCCAGCCTTCGGCCCATATGAAGCGCTGGATGCGCTCGTCGAGCAGGAAGAAGGAAGCGCTGTCGCCGGACATGTGTTCAGGCCGAGACCGTCACATCTTGAACGAGGCGAATTCATCGCTGTCGTCCGCGTCAACCTGCTGATCGGCCACACCGCCGGTGTCCGCAGCGACCTCTATGCCGCCCAGCAAGTCCTGCCATGCCGCGCCAGGGTTCTGTTCGAGCACGGCAAGCATGTTGATAAAGGCTGTGATGGTCGTCCGCGGCGTTCGGAAATACGTATCGCCGATGCGTTTGGAGCAATGCTCCATGAAGCTGAAGATACCTTGGTCCGGCACGAGAAACTTGTCGGCCTCGCCGAAGGCATAGACGAAACGAATCTTCTGCAGCAGGACGTAGAAGTCCTCGGGCGTAAGGCTCGACAGCCGGACCACCGGTCCGCTGAAGTCGACCAGTCCATCCGAGGCGAAGGTGTTCTGCACCAGGCGACTCTGCAAGGCCGGATAGCTGTAGAGTCCCCGCCGGGTGTCCAGCAGAAATTCGGGTGTCCCGCCCAGGACAAACCCAAGGCCCACGGCCGTGCCTTGCAGCGAGTCGTTGAGGATGCGCAGGATTTGTTCGTAGTTCGCATTGCGGGCCTGCGTGTTGGCCAGCTTGTAGAGATTGACCAGTTCATCCAGGCCGACCAGCAGGCCCGCGAAGCCGGCCAGGCGCACGAAGCGCGCCATGAGCTTGAGCTGGTCATAGACCTCGGAATCGTCGACGATGCTCCGCACGCCGAGCGCCTGCCTGGCATCTGTCTTGGTGGCGAATTCCCCCCGCAGCCAGCGGATGGCATCGGACTTCAGCTTCTCGTTGCCCTCTTCATAGCCACGACAGTATGCCGCGATGACATCCGCGAAATCGTAGCCATTCACCAGCTCAGTCAATTGGTCGAGCTTCTGGCGCAAGAGCGCCTCGGTCGATTGGCCCGACGCCTTGGCCTCCGTCTTGGTCGTAGCGATGAACTTCTCGACGATGCCCGCCAGCGCACCCCCATCCGGTTTCGTTCGGGTCGACAGGTTGCGCATGAGTTCGGCGTAGAGGGAGCGGACCTGACCGCCGCTGGCGTGAAGACGCCGATCCGGGTTCAGGTCGGCCGTCGCCACCACGAGCTTCTTCTCCAGTGCCACGGCACGCACCAGGTTCAGAAAGAAGGTCTTGCCAGCGCCGTACTCACCGATGACGACACGGAATGCCGAGCCCCCATCAGCGATGCGGGCGATATCGGCTACCAGCGTCTCGATTTCCCGGGCACGGCCGACCTGAATGAGGTGCTGGCCGCTGCGGGGCACAACACCCGCGCGCAACGATTGGATGACCGCATCACGGTCTCTGGGGCGGATCGGTGCGTTCATGCTTCCAGCTTCTCCAATAGTTCAGGGTTCACGGTCACGACATCCTCGCCTTCGGTGAACGGTACGTCGTGCAGGTCGAAGGCCGCCTCATTGAGGGTTTCAATGGCGCCGTCGAGCATCAGGTCCAGATCTGCTGCTGCATCGCCAAGTTCGTCCTTCGTCCACTCCGGCCGCGACAGCAGCAGGCGTGCGAGCGCACTGTGCGCCTCGTCCAGGCCAAGCAGTCCAGGTGGCGTCGGCTCCACATCACCTTCAGGCTCGGGTTCGGCGAACACCGGCTCGGGCGGGCTCTCTTCTTTGAAGATACCCGACAGCAGTGCTGATACGGCCTCGGTGTCCTTCTGGAGGGCGGCAATGCGTGCGGGATCGAGCTTGAACCCCGTTTCCTCGACCTTCGCGGTAGCCGCCGCCGTTGGTTTTGCCCCCGCAGCCACTGCATGCACGTCGGAAAACACCTTCTTGGGTTCGACGCCGAGAGCCTTGTAGACCTTCTCCAGCATCTTCACTTCTGTCGGCGACACATTTCCATCGGACTGCGCAACCGTGGCCATGAAGGTGGCTATGGTCTCCTTAGCGCCAGCGTCCAGCGGCTCCAGCTTCTTTCTGAGCGTGGTCAGCGATGCCGGCGTCGTCATCAGCAGACGTAGGTGCGCCAGAAGCCTGCGGACATGGTTCGGCGTGAGATGCGCCCAGGACTGCACCTGCGCCCGGAGATACCCCATTTCCTCGACACTGAACTCGCCATCAGCCGCAGCCACGGCCGATGCCAAATCCAGCGTCAACGCGGCGGCTTGATAGTCCGGCGTCGATCGGCTGGTGACCTCTCCTGGCGGAACGGAGAACAGCACGACCTTCTCGTCCGCCTTGGGCAGCTTGGCCCCACCCAAGACATCGGGCTCGATGCCGATGTTCAAGGATTCGAGAGCTCGCGCCAACGCCAGCGTTCGGTCCCTCGTCAGCGTCGTCTTCGCATCCAGGCTGCCAAGCAGTTCCTGGAACGACATGGCGATCATCCCCTCGCCCATACGCGCTTTCAGGGCGTGCAAGGCCTTCTGGGCACCTTCGGGCCACAACGCGGCGGGCAATTGCAGCAGCCCCTCCAGCGCATGCCTGGAATCCGGGTTCCGCCCCACATAGCGGCTGAACGGCTCCAGTTCCTTCGTGGCCGCCTCAACAACCTGGCGCAGCTTGTTGATGGGCCCTGTAAGGACCGTGACGTCGGGCGTGTTCCCAAAGGACAGGCTCAAATCCGTGTACCCGCGAAAGCCGGCGGAGGCTGGTCGGTGAACCAGCTTGATCTTGGTCTTGTTCCTGGGAAGAACCAAGCCCTCCCCAAACGTCTCGTGGTACTTGGATACGAACAGCTTGTCGAACTCCTCCGCGCAACGCGTTGCCGGTGTTCGCAGGTAGCTGGTCGGATCCAGCTTGGCCCAGGCCAGTGCCAGTTGCGCTGGCACCGGCACACCATCCACCGCCGCCTGCCCCAGGGCGACACGGATGTAGAGCGGCAGCTCGTAGGTCTTGGGAAAACTCGGAATGGGCTTGAGATAGGCTTTCTCGGGGTGCTCGGCCAACGAGACCCAATCGAGCAGCGAACCGGCGTAGCTTTGGAATGAGCCCGACTTGGCGCCATAGATGTCCAGCAGCCGACGCAGCTCTGCCGCAATCGTGGGCCAATCGCCCTTGGCCGCCTCGTCCTTCGAGGCATCCAGAATGGCGCGACGCTCCAACCCGTAGAAGAAGATGAAGACGTACCCGACATCCGCCTCGGGATCCTGCCTGCCGCCCGCCAGCCAATTCAGGTAGGCACGCCGGGCGGAAGGCGAAATCTCCGAGTAGCTCGGCCAGTAACCCATCTGCCGCTCTGTGTAGTCGCCATGCGACGCAACAGACTTCGATGGGTCGATGAGACACGGATCATTGCCACCCATGGGCGTCGGCAACGACGTACCAACATAGACCAGGCCACCGGAAATCAAGATACCACCGACTTCTATCGTTTCTCCAGCAGGGATCCAGGCACCAGGACCGAAACGCTTGGGCGCTGCCGGAATGCGAAACGACGGTGCGGCAGGCGCCGGGCTCGCCGCGACCGGTACAGGCTGTTGCTCATCCGAGAGCCGGCTGGCCACGCGGGAATTGACCACGGGACTCGACACAACCGGTGCGCGACTCTCGGGACGAGGGACAGCGGGAGCGGGAGGAGCGGCCTCCTGTGGGGCAGCTTGCGCACTGCCCTTGGACTTGAGATAGAGATAGATGCCGACGCCAACGGCGGCGAGTACTCCAACCCCGATCCAGACCTCGCGCGGAATGGCGGCCAGTAGCACCAGCAGCCCCACGACGACTGCGCCAATTCCCCCTCCGGCCCCCGCTTTCTTCCGCCTCGCCATGCTTTGCACCCTCCTACCGCTGCAAACAATCGTTACGAATATTGTGCACGGCAATCAGGAACACCCTACTTCCTTACTCGTATTTGGGAAGGAGCGCGATCTTGATATGGCGTAACCAATGAACACCTTCAATGAGCTTATGAGCTAATGGGAGGTCTAGACAAATCTATATTCAGATATCAGAATACAAATTCAAATATCGCCCACCAGTAATTGTGATATCGATACTGCCCCAGACGCTCCTGAAACTGTCTACATGGAACGGGTCCCTTGAAGACCTCGCCGCAACGGCAGGGCAGTTGCTGCTCGAGCAGGGCAGTTGGCAAGGACATCCTCTGCGAGCACCCACTCGATCCGTGGTCGTGGACTACCGCAACGTGGGCATCATCGCCCCTGCGCTGCGCAAGCGCTATCAGTGGCGCCACTTGGTGCAATTGGTTGTGGCTTGCGTGCTCGTACAGCTCGGCCAGACGCGAAAGTCAGTGAGCAAGCGCATGCAGTCGCTGGCGCCGACCGAGCTTGTTGCTTTGCTTGAGCACGCATCTTCAGAAAACGCCTCGCCGCCCGGACCACATGCACCATCAGTGACCGTTGACGAGTCGCGGACGCTGGAGCTGGCGCACGAGGCCGTTCCATTGTTGGCGGCCGGGCTCGCGGAACATTTCCGGCGCGCACGCGCGGGGCAACCTCTCGTGCACGACGCTGCCATGTCCCCCTGGCTGCGCGCTGCGATGCTGCGCCTGGCCAGCCTGTATGTCCTCTACGGCCGACCGGTGCAGGCCGATGGCGCCCACACACTCGTGGCCAACAGTACGCTGCCCCTGCGCGAGCGCGAATGGGACTTGCCCGTCTTCGACACTCCGGGGTTCCGCTTTCATGGCGTTCGGTTGCTGGACCCTGGCGCGAGGCTGCCGACCATCGAGTGCATCGACCTAGCACGTCAGACCGCGTCTGAACTCGACCTGAAGGAGCAGCAGGCCTTCGCTCAACTGGAATCCGCATGCGACCTGTTCGGCTCGCGTGGCAGCGAGGTGTACTCGGCGCTGCGCGAATTCATTACGCGCCACCCGATCAGCTCGGCCGCGGAGCAGCGCCGTTTTCTCGAGGCCGGCAATCTTCAGCTTGCGGCCCCTTTTTTGGCCTCTTGCTACGAGCAAGTTCAGCCACATCACCTTGTCAAAGGCGGTTTATTCCGATGCGCAACGTGTGGGGCGCCTTTGATCGAGTCCACGGTCGATGCACATGTGAGCTGCACAGTCCGGCAGTGCAAAGCCTTTGAGTCGCCGGTGCCGCGAGAGCTCGCACGCGCAGTCACGCTACAAGACGCACTGATCGTCAAGGCACACATCTTGGTGTACTGGTGTGGTCCTGGCCAGGACGAGATTGCCCTGTACGACACGGCGACAACTGAGCCTTCTGGATTGGATGCCGCGCTGTACCCAGGCCGTGACCGATGCGATTTGAGCCTTGACGCCGAAGGCACTGGCATCGACGTCAAGAGCCACGCAAATCCTTTTGTCCTTGCCGCTAGTCTCAATCGCAGCCTTGGTGGTCTCGAGCTCTACACCACGAAGGTCATCGCCATCAACGACCAAGCGCTGTCGCACTTCCCCGACTACTTGGATATCTTGCGCCGGGAGTGCAACCGGCATGACGTCGAGTTCACATCCGTGAGCGCCCTGCGGCGTGATTTGAGGGCCAGGGCATGATCGCTGAGCGCCTAAAGGCCTTGCAATTGCACCGCCTGGATCTGCTGGCGGGCTTCTTCTTTCACGAGCTGGGAGTCAGGTCGCTGCAAAACGCGCCGGCGCTCCTGATGGGCTTTCGCAGCGTCGCGCGCACGCCCTTGCTGCGTGAGCGCGAGACAGAACTCGACAACCTTCGCCGCGCGTGCAGCGGCTTGTCAACGCTTGCCGCTCTGAAAGGGGCAGCTGTTCGCTATAACGACATTTCGCTGGCGTCGGGGCACCGACGGCTGTTTCGGATTGACGAACGGACCTTGGCAATCAAACCGCAGTTCGACATCGTTGCGCCGGAGCTCAGCGAAGCCCTATCCGCCCTGAAAGTGCCCCATGTACCCCAGCCCCATGGCATGACACTGGCTCGGCCAGACAAGCCCATAGCGATCCATGTGCAATTTGCCGGGGAGTCGCGCCGCTACGCCGTCCAGTCTCTTCCCTCCAGCCTGCCGCCACCGACGAGACACGACGCCGAGCGCCCTACGCGGCGTCCGATCATGGTGAGCTGGTCGGACCTCATCAATGAGGCACGGGAGATGGATGCGATCGATGAACGCCTGCATGTCGCACGTCGAGGCAACTGGGCCCAGCGCCTACAAGCCGTAGCATTGCAAAGCGTTGACGCTGACGGTGAGTTCAAGGTGGAGGGTGAGCTGGCGCTGGACGGGCTGAAGCACCTGATCGGCCTGCCAGGCGCTGGCAAGACGACGCTGCTGATGTGTCTGCTGCGCTATCTGGGAGTGCGTGGCATCAAGGCTGCCGTCTTCTTCCCGTCGATCGAGGTGTGTCGTCAGTACCTCGAGGACTTGTGCCGCTACGGTGTCGCCGCAGGCCTACTAGTGGGTCAGTCACGCGACACCCGATTGCGTCACGCGCACAAGCTTGCCGAGGCGTTGGCAACAGACGACCCCCTGCGAGGGTTCTGCACGACAACGGCCAGCGCGGCATTGTTCGAGGGCGTCTGCGCCCTGCCCGCCCTGACATCCGCGCCCAGCGCAGCCTTCGCTATCGCTGACAGCTTTTGCTCACGCATTTGGCAGCGCCGTACAGCGGAACCGAGTGACGATGCCGAAGGCAAGGACCTCGAGCGCCGGCTGTGCCCAGTGTGGTCGCTTTGCGGTTTCACACGGGCACCGCGTGAGCTGCCAACTGCCAGCGTTTGGTTGGGCCACATCCTCTCGGCAGACACTCAAGTTCCTCGTCAGACCACGGCACTCGACGAGCGCTACTTCGACCTTATCGCGCGTGTCTTCGATGTCGTGATCTTCGATGAGGCCGACCGAGCGCAACAAGACCTGGATCGCGGCGGGATTGCCGAACTTAGCCTCTCGGGTCACGACAGGTCATTTCATCGCCAAGTGCAGCGCGGCACGCTGCAACCCATCGCCTCGGGACAGAATGCAGTGCTGCATGGCGTCGACTATGCTCAGTTGGCCATCGAGATCGCCGAGTTCGAGAAGCTCAATGTCGCTCTGACGCACGCCGTCCTACGCCTCACGGACGATCTGCGCAAGGCGTTTGACGGGTTGCTGATGTCTCCGCTTCGCATCATCGGTGATTGGCTCTCGCCCAAACGTCTTAGCACTCTGGCGGACGATCTCGGTGCTGACCCTCAGGCGCAAGCCAAGGATGCACTGTGCGAACTGTGGGAGGGTGCGGCCATTCGCGCGTTTCAGCTACGTGGCGCCCGCTCGGGCAGCGTTGCCGCAGCGCCGGACGCCATCGCCCGTACCGCCAACGCATTTGGCCTGTCGATCGAGCGCGCTGCGGCTTTACACGACGAGCTCTCGAAGTCGATGTCCGATTGGCTGGCCGAGTCGAGCCTGCAGGAGCTAGCAGGGTTGACCAAGCGCATCGCGGAACAGTTGCACGAAGTCCGGCGAACCTCCAGCGACGCGGAGGCACAGCAGCTCGTCGGTCTGCTGTTGCCGGTGACCTTCACCATCCTCAGCTACCGCCGCCTGTCGCCTCGGCTCAATGACATGATCGATCAGGGGCTACTCGATCCCGTGCGTGTCGACGAGCTCGTGTCCAAGGCTCTCTTGCTGGCCTCTCCAGACAACATCCTCGGGTCTTTGAGCGGCGTGCGCTTCTTTTCAACGCCGTCGCCGCGTGACCCGCTGGGACGCGCCGTCGATTTGCAGTTGCAATACGTGGTGTTCGCCGGCACGCCTCGGCTGCTCATGTATCGGATGCACGAATGGATCAAGCGCGCAGACGGCACGCGCGACGGTCCTGCGGTGTTGCTGACCAGCGCCACCAGCTTTCTCCCCCCAAGTCCGGCACACCATGTCGCAGTTGCGCCCCACTATGTGCTGCAGCGCTTGCGCCCGGAGCGTGAAGACGCGCCCGATTCCTACTACGAATTCCGCCCCATCCGAGACGGCCAAGCCGCGGATGCTCCCTTTCTTCGCTTCAGCGGGGAGCGCTCCGAGACCGTTCGCATGGCCAATCTGGAAAAGATGGCGCTAGCACTGCTCGATGGCGGGCCAATCAACTCGCAGCTGGCGCGAGACTGCGCTAAATTCGATCCACGGGATGGCGTGCCGCGCAAAGCTGCCTTTGTGGTGAACAGCTACGACCAGGCACGGCGCCTGAAGCACTTCATCGATCTGCGCCTGCCGGCCTGGCGGGACAAGGTCGTCGCTGTCGTCGATGATCTGCCCGACTTCGGACTCACGACAGGCTATGTGACCTCCTCTCGCGTCGAGAGTCTGGGCGACGACGACCGCTGGCAGGTACTGATCTTTCCGCCCGGGGCCCTCGGACGAGGTACGAACGTTGTGTTCACCACAGGGCCCAGGCAGCGTGACGCGGCGATCGGCACCCTGTACTTCTTGACCCGACCTCATCCAACGCCTCACGACATGAGCCTGCCGGTGAGCATGGCTGCGAAGGCAACGCTCGACTTCGATCTGCGCCAGGACGATTCCACGTCGCTCGAACAGCTCGGCCGCCGGTGGCTTGGCGCACGCCGGCAGGCTTATCAGCAGATCGGCCGATTGCTCCGCCGGCCTCTGTACGCGCGCGGGCTAGGCAAGTTGTTCGAGCCCTTCACGGCAAATATCGCCGTGAACCTGATGCAGACGATTGGACGAGCCATGCGCAATGGCTGCCCGGTGCAGTGCTTCTTCGTCGATCGAGCGTGGGCCGAAAAGACCTCGCGGGGCGAACTGGACAATGAAACGAGCAGCATGCTCGTCCAGCTACGCGTCATCCTAGAAAAGGGTGTGTCCTCCGACGACCCGAGGGAAGCTGCGCTCTACCAGGCTCTGTACGGCGCGTTCCTGCGACCGCTGACAGACATCCACGGCTTGAACGTGGCCCCGGTGCTTGAGGACACTTCGGTGGAAGAGGAATGGCACGACAACCCGTTATGGGCGGCCGATGCCCCATTGAAAGGGGAGGAAACTTGATGAAAGCCATTTCGCGCGATGCGGCATTCGCCATGGAATTTGCTGATGACACCACGCCGCTGACGCGCAACGTCGTCGCGGTATCGTGGACCGTTGATGCGCTCAGGGTGCTCAAGCAAATCCGCGATGAAGCAACAACACGTGCGCAAGAAGAAGACGAAGAGGCATTCCTTCATCTACCGTACGCGCACCTTCGTGCCCAGTTGCATTTGCAGATCGACGCCTGGGTTGGCATCGATGACGACATCGGCTTGCGTTCCCTGTACGTGCCGTCGAATTCGGCGGCCGCCCCCGAGGCCTGGGGCTATCTGGTAAGTGCCGATGCGCGCGCAGACCTGCAGAAGATCAAAGATGCGTTCGCGACATGGTCGGAAGGCGTCTTGGCGCGCTACTGCGAGTCACGCGGGGCCTATGCTCCCGGAGTCGCCGCGTTGCGGCGGCTGGGCCAAGAAGATCGGATCGTCCGCACCACTCCATCAAGGGTCCAGATATTTCCCTGGGGCAGGATGCCCCAAGCCAAGTCCGGCACGCCCACGCCATTTGATGTCACGGCCGGGGTGTTGGCTGCCCACCTGGCCGGTCAGGAACTCTTCCCTGGACTCGGTCCGGTAGTGCGCGTGGTCGGAGGCCCTGAGCACAACAGTGCAGAAGTCATGACGCGGCCGCACATGGCTGCGGGCGGCCGCTTCAGCCTAGTGTGTGAGCTCAGCGTGCAGACGCTACCTGGCTCCACCAAGCCGTTGATCTATTGCGAGTTCAAGCGCCGCCGCTGGGCCGATGGCCTGAAGAGCGGCTACACCGTGAGTTCGTCGATTCGAGGGTTCGTCCTGCCGCACGCGATGCGGCCGCAAAGTGCCTACCGCTTCAGCGTGATGCGCCAGCGAGCCGGGAAGTGGATAACCGACCTCGGCTACCAACAGTACGAATATGCCTTCAACTTGGTCCCTGGACACGAAAACGAGGGCGTCTTCACCTACCCAAGCGAAGAGGCAGCCAGCGTCCTGGTCATGCTCAAGCCCGAGGTGACCGAACAGCACCACTCCAAGCTGCAAGCCGGCGTTCCGCTGGTCGACCAGGCGGACGCGTTCGAGCGGATCTCTGCGGTGCTTGGCGAACTAGGCCTGCGTCCCTTCACCGATTTCAGCACAGCCAAAGCAGTGACCGTGAAGGCCCCGCCCTTGGCGATGCTTAAGGCTGAGGTCACGCTCGGGCGCCTGCTCGATCGCCACGAGCACGACGATGATGAGGCGCCACCCGGTAAGGCACTCGAGGCCATCACGTCAGTTTCCCCTGACCGCTGGTTCAAGGCGGACGTTCCTGCCCCCGATGCCGAACGCGACAGGGTGGTCGCGGCGGTTCGCACGCTGACTGCAGATACGGCATATATAGCCGACACATCCCGTCATCAGCTCTATGTGGTCACTCAAACACCCGAGGACGTCGAATGGATCAAGACCACGGCAGCAGCCATGCTGGGCGACGTCATCAAGGTGTTAAGCGTGCCATTGCCAGCAAATACCCACGGCCCCATGCAGAACTTCACCGAAGGCCGGCGCAAGCAGCGCTTCGACGCACGTGTGCGCGAGTGGCTCAAGTTCGGCGAGAGCCTCAAGCTGGGACCCCGCTCGATGGTGCTGGTCCAGGCGCCCATGTTCTATAAGGTCGAGGGCGACAAGTTCAAACCCGACGACAACGTCAACAAGCTTGCGGCGCGCAAGGCGCTCGGCAGCCTGGGTTGTACCGTCCAGTATCTGCTGCCTAGCGAGCACGGTCGCGTCGACAAGTTCCTGCCGCGTGTGCAGGCCGCGCTTCTCGACCTGGTGTTCGGCCACGCAGGCTCGGTCTGGGGCCTGAAGCAAGCCGGTGAGGCATGCTTCACGGGATCAGTGTCGCCCCCACGTTGGGTCGGTGCAGTGAGTTCACTGGTCGTGCAGTCCGAATGGTTCCGCGACCGTGCGCAGTCCGTGTTCGTCGCCACCCGCATGGACTGCGAGACCGGTCAGGCTTGGGTGCGTTTCGCCCATCAGACGGCCGAGATCGTGCAGACGGACTGGATGCGCTTCGACGAGGGGGCCAAATACCTGGCATCCACCCGAATGGAATTGCCAGCCCCTTGGGCCGCAAAGCGCGAGCTGCTCGCGCAGTTCTTCCAAAGCACCTTCGACGACATGGTCGCCGTCGATCCAAACGCCGTGGTCTTCATCGACTCGACTCGAGCTGCTCGACTGGCTTCGTGGTTGTCTGATTCGGGCATGCGCGAGACCTCGCGCCAAGTGGCGCCAGGTGTGTTGACCGCGCAGCGCTGGCCCACCTTGCGCTTGATCCGGATTCGTGAGCAGGCCCCGACGATCGGCCAAGAGAAGATCTTCGGCGTTTCCAACGGGGCAGAGGCGCCGCTGCGTACCTGGACATCCACGCCCCGCCTGTTTCGGGTCAGTGGCGCTTCAGCGCCGACCTTCTGGTCACTGGCCAGGCCCGGGACACATCACAAGCGGGGGGCAAGCTGCTACCGAGAGATGCTGCTGCCGAACAGCAATCAAACAGAGGACAACCCAAAAGCGTTCGTCCCCTTTCCTGCACAGCCCGACAAGCAGCATCTGAACTCCCGGGCCGTGGAGGTCGTCATCCTGCAGAAGCAGGCCGACGACGACGAGGTGCAACTCGCCTCGTTCGCGCAGCATTTGCGGGCCGGCTTGTTGACGGCACGCAATGAGCGCTGGGTCACGGCCCCTACCCCGCTGCGCATCATCGACAAGCTCACCGAGTACATGAGGGGCGGTTGACGATATCGCGCTTGCCCCTCCCCCAGCCAGCCATGCCCCTCACCTACCTCAACGTCGAATACGCTCAGCGCGGCGCCGTAAAGGCGCTCGGTGCAAGGTGGGATGCAGAGGCGCGCAAATGGTTTGTGCCCGAGGGGCGTGACCTGGCACCCTTTGGCGCTTGGCTGCCTGCTGAGCGGCGGTTCACCGACACGGCTGTTGCGGAATCCAGCATCGGTGCCGTGCAAGTGCAGCGTCGAGGCAAGTCGCTATCGCTGCTCTTGGCCGGTGTGGCGGATGCTGTCAATCGGACCTTCCACCAGGGCGAGTGGACTATCGTCGACGTCGTGCAGGTCTCCGTCAGGAAGCATGTGTTCCTGGAGCTTGCCGAGCGAGACTCAAATGGCGTCGTGCTTGCCAAGGCGAATGCCATGATCTGGGCCAGCATCGCCGACCAGATCCTGCCGCCGTTCGAAGCGGCAACTGGGATGTCCATCGGACCGGGCATGAAGCTGCTCGTGCGGGCTCGCCCCATATTCAACGTGCAGTACGGCTTCAGGCTCATCCTCGATGCCATTGACCCGGACTTCACTCTGGGCGAGCTTGAGGCACGCAAGCGTGAAATTCGCGCGCGCCTGCAACAACAGGACCTGTGGGGACTCAACAAGGCGTTGGACTTTCCTTGGGACTTCCGCGCCGTGCTTGTGATTGCACCAGAGGACGCTGCCGGGCTCGGCGACTTCCGTGCCGAAGCTCAACGGCTGGACCGTGCCGGTGTTTGCCGCTTTGTCTACGCACACAGCCGCTTTCAGGGTCCTGGCGCCGCAGAGGAGATCATTGAGGCAGCTCGCACTGCGCTGACTGAACCGCCCCGGGATTCGTGGAGGCTGTTTGGTTTAAGTCAGGCCGCCATCGTGCTGGCCTTACAGGCGAGATGCCGCCAGTAGTTTGCCTCAGCTTCTGCAGGCGGGATGTACCCGATGGGCTCCAGCAGTCGGTGGTGGTTGAACCACGCCACCCATTCAAGCGTCGCCAATTCAACGGACTCCTTGGTTTTCCACGGTGCCCGGCGGTGAATCAGCTCGGCCTTGTACAGGCCATTGATCGTCTCGGCCAGGGCGTTGTCATAGGAGTTGCCCTTGCTGCCCACAGACGGCTCAATACCCGCTTCTGCCAGCCGCTCGGTGTACCGAATGCTGACGTACCGAGAGCCGCGATCCGAGTGACACACAAGGCTGCCATCGCGTTCAGGCTGCCGGGCATGCAGGGCCTGCTCCAGTGCATCGAGCACGAAGTGCGTGCGCATCGAACTGCTCACACGCCAGCCCACGATGCGACGAGCAAACACGTCGATGACGAAGGCTACATAGAGCCATCCCTGCCAGGTCGACACGTATGTGAAGTCCGAGACCCATAGTTGATTCGGGCGCTCGGCACGAAACTGCCGGTTGACGAGGTCCAGCGGGCAAGCAGCCTTGGCGTCACTGATAGTGGTGCGCACGACCTTGCCGCGCATTACGCCACGCAGTCCCATGCGGCGCATCAGGCGCTCGACCGTACATCTCGCCACGACCGTGCCCTCGCGTGCCAACTGCCGCCAGACCTTGTCGGCGCCGTAGACCTGCATGTTGGCCTGCCAGACGCGCTGTATCTCCGGCACGAGGACATCATCGCGGCGCGCTCTGGCGCAGCGTTTGTGCGGCTCGCGCAGCAGCGCCGCGTGTCTTCGATCCCCCGACGGGGCGATCTGCAATACCTTGCAGACCGGCTCGACCCCGAAAGTGTTGCGGTGCTTGTCGATGAAGTCCCTCAGGACTTGAGTCGGCGGTCGAGCTCCGCCTGGGCGAAAAACGCGCTGGCCAGCTTCAGAATCTCGTTGGCCCGGCGCAGTTCCTTGACCTCGCGCTCCAGGTCCTTCACACGCTGTGCCTCGCTGGTAGTGACGCCTTCGCGCACACCCTTATCGACTTCGACACGCTTTACCCATTCATGCAGCGTCTGCGGCACGCAGCCAATCTTGGGGGCGATAGATTCAATGGCTGCCCACAGCGATGGGTACTCCCCCCGGTGCTCCTGCACCATCCTCACAGCCCGCTCACGGACTTCGGGCGAGAACTTGTTCGACTTCTTCATAGCTCAATCCTCTCAGAGAAAAAAGCCTCCTCAAAAGCCGGGGCGGTTCACCTCCTCAAAAGCCGGGGCGGTTCAGCGGGCCAAGTACGGCGGCCTGCAGGTCAGCGAGGCCGTGCGGCTGCGTGAACTCGAAGCCGAGAACGGCAAGCTCAAGAAGCTGCTGGCCGAGGCGCACCTGGACATGCACGCGCTCAAGAGCGTGCTGGGCGTAAAGCGCTAGCCCCGCAAGTGCGCCGGGACGCTGCGCGTCGCATGGTGGACGAACACCAATTGAGCGAACGCCGCGCCTGTCGCCTTGTGGGGCTGAGCCGAGATGCGTACCGCCACCCGCCGGCGGCGAGCACGGAGAATCAGACCTTGAGCGAAGCCATCAAGACCATCGCGCTGCAGCGACGCCGCTTCGGCTACCGCCGCGTGCACGACCTGCTTCGCGCGATCCACCCCGGCGTCAACCACAAGCGCGTGTACCGGCTGTACCGGGCTGCGGACCTGGCGGTGCGCAAGCGCGCCAAGGCCAAGCGCCCGGTGGGTGCGCGCACGCCGCTGGTGGCGGCCAGCCACATCAACGCCACCTGGAGCATGGACTTCGTCTCGGACAGCCTGTGCAGCGGCCGGCGTCTGAAGTGTCTGACGGTGGCCGACGACTTCAGCCACGAGTGCGTGGACATTGCGGTGGACTTCGGCATTGGCGGCGAGTACGTCACCCGGTTGCTGGACCAGGCGGCGCGGTTCAGGGGCTACCCCCAGGCGGTTCGCACCGACAACGGGCCGGAGTTCACCAGCCGGGCCTTCCTGGGCTGGACTCAGCGGCATGGCATCAAGCACATCCTCATCGAGCCGGGTGTGCCGACGCAGAACGGCTACATCGAGAGCTTCAACGGCAAGTTCCGCGACGAGTGTCTGAACGAGCACTGGTTCGAGACGCTGGCCCAGGCTCGTGCTGTGATCCAGGCCTGGGCGCAGGACTACAACGAGGTGCGCCCGCATTCAAGCATCGGCCGCATGCCGCCCAGGTCCTTCGCACGCCTTCAGCGGCAGCAGGCTGCTGATGAAAGTTCAACTTCAACCGCCTCACTGGCGATACCCTTGACCCCCAGGGCTCCCTCGCAATGACTGGTACGGCGAGTGGGGGCAGGTCAATCCAGTCGCGGTTGAAGCCGATTTCGTTCAGCAGCGTCGAGCCGGTGCGGCGCAGGTCGTGGACGGTGAATGGCTGCAGCGGCAGACCCTTGGCCTTAGCGCCTTCTGCCACGAGCATCGTGATGCGATTCAAGGTCGCATTGGACATGCACCGCCGTGGATCGTAGCGAAAAGGAAAGACGAAGCTGGAGCCTGCGGCGCAGGCGTGCAGCGTGACGAAGATGTCGAGCGCCTGGCGCGACAGATAGACCACGTGCGCGTTGCGCCCCTTCATCCGCTGCTTTGGGATCGTCCACGTCGCGTTCTCGAAATCGACCTCATCCCAGGTGGCTTGGATCAGTTCGCTCTTGCGCACCAGCGTCAGCAGGATCAGGCGCAACGCCAGCTTGATGGTCGGATAGGTCGCCACCGTCTCCAGTTGCTGCACCGTCAGCCGGATTTCCAGAGGCGACAGGGCACGATCCTTCGGCACAAAGGTAGCGATCGAGGACGGTCCCACGCTGTCGGCCGGGTTGACCACCTTTTCGCCGTGGGCGATTGCGTAGACGTAGACCTGCTTCACGATGTCCCGGATCTGCACCGCGGTGGCCGGCTGCCCCGCGCTCCTTGACCTTGTTGCACAAGATCCGCAGGTCTTCGGCTTGGATTTAGGTCAGCAGGCGATTCTGGAAGACCGGCAGGATGTCCCGGTCGATGATGTGCATGCGCGCGGCGCGGGTGCTGTCGGCCCACCTCGTATGGGCGAGGAACGTCTCCATCGCCGCGCCGAAGGTCTTGATGGCGCGAACCCGGCGCTTGTCGCGTTGCTTTTCCAGCGCGGGCGAGATGCCCTGGAGAACGGCTTTGCGCGCCTCCAGGAGCAGTTCGCGCGCCATTGCCAGCGAAATACCACCTGGCCCGTAGCGGCCGATGGTCAAGGTCTCACGGCGGCCGTTGAGACGGTAGTCGTATCGGAAGGTGACGGTATTTGCGGGCGATACCGTCACGTACATCCCATCCCGGTCAGAAACCTTATAAGTCAATGACTTAGGCTTCAGATTGCGCAGCGCTGTGTCGGTCAGCATCGAGGTTTTCTCCTGTTTTTTTGACGGCTTTTACCGTCAGGGACCAGGAGACCCGCTGATGCCCGGAAAGCCGCATGAAACAAGCTTTCCCGAGAAGGCTTTTACCGTCAAAGACGGTAAAAGCCTCAATAGTGAACGAGAGTGTCTTAATTCCGCATCAATTCTTACCGTCAGCGCTACCGTCAACCGTTTTTGCTGGCCGACGATAGCTACCGATAGATGCCGAGACGTATTTCCTTACAAATCAACACGTTACGGCAGCTTTGTCGATAGCTGGCGATAGTCCCCGAAGGACCCGATTTCACTCCCACTCGATGGTCGCCGGCGGCTTGCTCGACACGTCGTAGGTCACGCGGTTGATGCCGCGCACTTCGTTGATGATTCGTCCTGAGACGCGTTTCAGGAGCGCATACGGCAGCTCGGCCCAGTCGGCGGTCATGAAATCGGTGGTCTGCACGGCGCGCAGGGCCACCACATAGTCATATGTGCGGCCGTCGCCCATCACGCCCACGCTTTTCACGGGCAGGAACACGGCGAACGCCTGGCTGGTCAGCTCGTACCAGCTCTTGCCCGTGGCCGGGTCCACCGTATTGCGCAGCTCTTCGATGAAGACGGCGTCGGCGCGGCGCAGCAGGTCGGCGTATTCCTTTTTCACCTCACCCAGGATGCGCACGCCCAGGCCCGGGCCGGGGAAGGGATGACGATAGACCATCTCGCGCGGCAGGCCCAGGGCCAGGCCCAGTTCGCGCACCTCGTCCTTGAACAGGTCGCGCAGCGGCTCCAGCAGCTTCAGGCCCAGCTGCTCGGGCAGGCCGCCGACGTTGTGGTGGCTCTTGATGGTGACGGCCTTTTTGCTCTTGGCGCCGCCGGACTCGATCACGTCCGGGTAGATGGTGCCCTGGGCCAGGAAGGTGACGCCCCGGTGGCCGCCGCCGGCGGTCTTGAGCTTTTCAGCCTCGCCCTTGAACACGTCCACGAACAGGCCGCCGATGATCTTGCGCTTTTGCTCGGGCTCGCTCACCCCGGCCAGCTTGCCCAGGAACAGTTCGCTCGCGTCCACGCGGATGACGCGGGCGTGCAGCTTGCCGGCGATCATCTCCATGACCATGTCGCCCTCGTGCAGGCGCAAGAGGCCGTGGTCCACGAAGACACACGTCAGGCGGTCGCCGATGGCGCGGTGGATCAGCGCGGCAGCGACGCTCGAATCGACGCCGCCCGACAGGCCCAGCAGCACTTCCTCGTCGCCCACCTGCTCGCGGATGCGCGCCACGGCCTCATCGACGTAATTGCCCATGACCCAGTCGGGCCGGGCGCCGCAAATTTGCAGCACGAAGCGCGCCAGCAGCGCCGCGCCCTGCGGCGTGTGCGTGACCTCGGGGTGAAACTGCACGGCGTAGTAGTGCCGCGCCTCATCGGCCATGCCGGCAATCGGACACGACGCGGTGGAGGCCATCAGCTTGAAGCCGGGCGGCAGCTCGGTGACCTTGTCGCCGTGGCTCATCCAGACTTTCAGCATGCCGTGGCCCTCGGCCGTGGCGAAGTCCTGGATGTCCTTGAGGAGCTGGGTGTGGCCGTGTGCGCGCACCTCGGCGTAGCCGAATTCGCGCTGGTGCGAACCCTCGACCTTGCCGCCCAGCTGCATGGCCATGGTCTGCATGCCGTAGCAGATGCCCAGCACCGGCAGGCCGAGCTCGAACACGGCGTCCGGCGCGCGGTCATCGACCTCGTACACGCTGGCGTGGCTGCCCGACAGGATCACGCCCTTCAAGCGCCCATCGGCGGCGAACTCGCGCACCCACTCGCTGCTCACGTCGCATGGGTGCACCTCGCAATACACCTGCGCCTCGCGCACGCGGCGGGCGATGAGCTGGGTGACCTGGGAGCCGAAGTCGAGGATGAGGATCTTGTCGTGCTGCATGGCGGTTTTGAAACAAATCAGCGCCCGGCCCTTATGTATCAAGGGCCGGGCGCTATCAATACTGAAGTGCGCTCAGTCGGCGCGATAGTTGGGCGCTTCCTTGACGATCTGCACGTCGTGGACGTGCGACTCGCGGATGCCGGCGGCGGTGATCTCGACAAACTCGGCCTTGTCGTTCATCTCGGCGATGGTGGCGCAGCCGCAGTAGCCCATGGCCGCGCGTACCCCGCCGGCCATCTGGAACACGATGGAGACCATGGAGCCCTTGTAGGGCACGCGGCCTTCGATGCCCTCGGGCACCAGCTTGTCGGCGTTGGGGTTGCCGGTGGTGGCTTCCTGGAAGTAGCGGTCGGCGCTGCCCTGCTGCATGGCGCCGATGGAGCCCATGCCGCGGTAGCTCTTGTAGCTGCGACCCTGGTACAGGATGACCTCGCCGGGCGCCTCTTCGGTGCCGGCGAACATGCCGCCCATCATCACTGTGGATGCGCCCGCCGCGATGGCCTTGGCGATGTCGCCCGAGAAGCGGATGCCGCCATCGGCGATCAGCGGCACGCCCGTGCCCTGGAGCGCCGTGGCCACGCTGTCGATGGCCATGATTTGCGGCACACCCACGCCAGCGACGATGCGCGTGGTGCAGATGGAGCCTGGGCCGATGCCGACCTTCACCGCGTCCGCGCCGGCCTCGACCAGCGCCAGCGCCGCCGCGCCGGTGGCGATGTTGCCGCCGATGACATCGACCTGCGGATAGTTCTGCTTGACCCAGCGCACGCGCTCGATCACGCCCTTGCTGTGGCCATGCGCGGTGTCCACCACCAGTGCGTCGACGCCGGCCTTGACCAGCAGGTCCACACGCTCCTCGGTGCCCGGGCCCACGCCCACGGCGGCGGCCACGCGCAAGCTGCCAGTGGCGTCGCGTGCGGCGTTGGGGAAGATGGTCTGCTTGTTGATGTCCTTGACGGTGATCAGGCCCTTCAATTCGAAGGCGTCATTGACCACCAGCAGGCGTTCGAGCTTGTGGCGGTTCAGCAGCTGCTTGGCCTCGGCCGGTGTGGTGCCGTCCTTTTCATTGACGGTGATCAGGCGCTCGCGCGGCGTCATGATCTCGCGCACCTTGACGTCGTAGCGCGTCTCGAAACGCACGTCGCGGCTGGTCACGATGCCGACCACCTTGCCGCCGTCGCACACCGGAAAGCCCGAGATGCCCAAGTTCTCCGAGAGTTCGAGCACCTGCAGCACGGTGTGCTCGGGGGTGATGACCACCGGGTCGTGCACCACGCCGGACTCATGGCGCTTGACCTTGGACACTTCCGCCGCCTGCTGCTCGGCCGTCATGTTCTTGTGGATGACGCCGATGCCGCCCTCCTGGGCGATGGCGATGGCCAGGCGCGCCTCGGTCACGGTGTCCATGGCGGCGGACACCAGGGGCAGGTTGAGCTGGATGTTGCGGGTAAAGCGCGTGGCTAGGGAGGTGTCCTTCGGGAGGACCTGGGAGTACGCCGGCACCAGCAACACGTCGTCGAAGGTGAGCGCTTTTCCAAGAAGGCGCATGAGTTTGGCTCCAAAAGATGGATTGTAGCCACGGCCCGCGCCCCGGGCAGGCGCCTCAGTAGCCCGGCTTGGCGCCGGGCCGGCGCTGGGCGAATAGGCCGGCCGTGCGTGCACCCTGGCGGGCAAAGCGCTGGCGGCGGGCCAGTTTCGGGTCCACCCGCAGGGGGCGGCAGCCTTCGACGCGATCGCCGTCGGCCAGGGGCTGCGACAGCGGTACGGCACGTGTCCAGATGCCGAACTCCAGGCTCGCCCGCTCGGCCGCGTCCAGGGCACAGGCCTGCAGGGCATCAGCCACGGTGGCGCCCCGGGGCAGCTGCAGCGTCCATTCGCGCACTTCGCCCGGATGCAGCGAGACGCTCACCGTGACGGCCAGCGGCGCGCCGTCCTCAGCCATAGACCTGCTCGGCGCGCTTGATGAAGGCGTCGACCAGCGTCGCCGCGATACGGTCGAACACGGGGCCCACAACCAGAGCGAGCGCCCGGCTGTCAAAGCCATAGCTCAGCGTGAGCTCGACCTTGCACGCGCGCTGGGTGCTGTCGCCCACGGGGTGGAATTGCCAGTCGCCCTGCAGCTGGGAAAACGGCCCCTCGACCAGCTCCAGCACCACCCGCCGCCCCTCCTCATGGGTGTTGCGCGTGACGAAGGACTTCTTGATGCCGCCAAAGGCGATCCCCACCTCGGCCGTCATCCCATGCTCGCGCTGCTCCAGCACCCGGGCATGGTCGCACCATGGCAGAAACTGCGGGTAGCGCGCCACATCGGTGACGAGAGCGAACATTTCTCCGGGGCTGTACCAGATGAGGACGGATTTGTTGACGGTTTTCATGTGAGCCAGTGTGCGCCAGCGCGCCCCCTAGAATCGACGGCGCGGGACGGCTGGCATTGTAGGGAAGGCCCTTTCATCCTGCCATTCGCACCGCATGTAGAGAACCATGGCCAAGAAACCCGATCCCCATCCGCGCATCGCCGAGAACAAGAAGGCGCAATTCAATTATTTCTTCGAGGAGCGCCACGAAGCCGGCATGGTGTTGCACGGCTGGGAGGTGAAGGCGCTGCGCAGCGGCAAGGCGCAGCTGACCGATGGCTATGTGGTCATCAAGAATGGCGAACTCTTCCTGCTGGGCTGCCAGATCAACCCGCTGCGCACGGCCTCCACCCACGTAAACCCCGACGCGGCGCGCATCAAGAAGCTGCTGATGCACAAGGACGAGATCCGCCGCCTGATCGGCAAGGTGGAGCAAAAGGGCTACACGCTGGTGCCGCTCAAGCTCTACTGGAAGGACGGCCGCGCCAAGTGCGAGATTGCCCTGGCCAAGGGCAAGGCCGAGCATGACAAGCGCGACACCATCAAGGAGCGCGAAGGCAAGCGCGAGGTGGAGCGGGTCATGAAAAGCCGCCACCGCTGAGCCTGCCGCGGCAGGATCGGCGCTGGAAGACGGCCTTTTCTCCGACATTGCCCGCCCCGGAGGCGCTCCTACACTGCGCCGGTGTTTCAACCAGGAGCGTCCGATGAAAGCCTTTGCCACCGCCCTCATGACCACCGCCCTGCTGGCCGGCTGCGCCAGCGGCCCGTTCTCGCACGGCAGCGACGCCCGCGGGCCGGACATGCCCACCCGCGCCGCCGACGGTCGCCTGATCGGCCCCAACGGCAATACGCTCTACGTCTATGGCCAGGACCGGGATGGCGCATCGAGCTGCTATGACCAGTGTGCCACCAACTGGCCGCCCCTCACCGTCGCCCCCACCGCCCGGCCCATGGGCGACTACACCATCATCACGCGCTCGGACGGCACGCGCCAGTGGGCCTACAAGGGCCAGCCGCTGTACTACTTCGTCCGCGACACCAAGCCGGGCGACATGGCCGGCCACGGTATGGGCGGCCACTGGAAGACGGTGCGCCCCTGAACTGCTGAGCCCGCTCGTGGGCACACCGGCCCCATGACACTGCCGGGATGGCTGCGCCGCCATCCCGGCTTTTTTTCAGCGCAGCCCCGCCAGCGGGTGCGCCCAGGCCGGCCACGGGCTATGGAAGAACGCCTGCACCAGGCCCGGGGCCACGTCCTCGACGCGCGCCGGGTTCCACCGGGGCGCATGGTCCTTGTCCACGGCCAGCGCGCGGATGCCCTCCACCGTCTCGCTCTCGCCAGGACGCAGGTAGAAGCAGTGGCGCACCATGTCGCGCTCCATGCGCAGGTCCTCGGCCAGCGTCATGCCGCGCGCGCGGCGGATCTGCTCGAGCACCACGTGCAGCATCAGCGGCGAGCGCTTGCGCAGCAGCGCGGCGGTGGCGCGCTCCCACTCGCCCTCGACGGCCTCCAGCGCGTGCAGGATGGCCGTGGCTCCGGGCAGCGCGAAATATTGGTCGATTTGGGCTGTTTCCGTTACCTGGCAAGGGCCTGCAGCTACGAATTTCGAAGCAACGAAATCCTGCACCGCCTGGCCGTCGGCAAACGGCTGCTGGCCCAGCTGCTCCCACACGGCGGCCTGCTGGCCGGAGGGCAGGAAGCCGTCGGCCAGCTTGAAGGCGATGGCGTCGGCCGCGCCTATGGTCTCGCCGGTGAGTGCCAGCCACTCGCCCACCCGGCCCGGGCAGCACGACAGGAAGTAGCCGCCGCCCACGTCCGGGAACAGGCCGATGATGGTCTCGGGCATGGCCATCTTGGTGCGCTCGGTCACGATGCGCAGGCTGCCGCCCTGGCTGATGCCCATGCCGCCGCCCATGACGATGCCGTCCATGAAGGCGATGTAGGGCTTGCCGAAGGTGTGGATCAGGTGGTTGAGGGCGTATTCCTCGGTGAAGAAGTCCTCCAGCTCGGGGTTGCCCGTGCTGCCCGCGGCGTGCAGGAAGCGGATGTCGCCGCCCGCACAGAAGGCTCCGAAGGCGCCCTCGCGCCCATTGCCGCGGATGGCCACGGCCAGCACCTTGTCGTCATGCTGCCAGGCCAGCAGCGCAGCCATCAGATCGCGCACCATGGCCAGCGACAGCGCGTTCAGCGCCTTGGGCCGGTTCAGCGTGATGCAGCCGACCTGCCCTCGCACCTCTGCCACGATCTCGCCGCTCTTCATCTCCATCGTCATTGTTGTTGCTCCTTCCATCCAAGCAGTTCGTTGAAAACCAGTGCGGCGATGACCAGCGTGCCGCCCATCAAAACGGCGGCCGCCGGCTTCTCGCCCGCGCCCACCCAGGTCAGCAGGATGCCGAAAATGACCTCCAGCAGGCCCAGCAGGGCAATCTCGGGCGCCTTGAGCACGCGCCCGCAATAAACCACCAGCACGCAGGGGATGGCCAGCTGCACCAGGCCCAGCAGGGCCAGCAGCGCCAAGTCGCGCCCCGAAGCGGCAAACGGCAGCGCCCAGGGCAGCGTGGCCAGCGCCGACAGCGCCGCGCCGATGAACACCGCCGGCACCAGGTCCACCGCGTGGCCCTGCGTCTGGGCGCGCTGCACCACCGTCCAGTTGACGGCGGCGGCCACCGGAATGCACAGCGCCACCGCCAAGCCCAGGGGTGACAGGTTGCCAACCTCGGCTCCGTACATCCAGACGATGCCGGCGCCCGCCATGGCAATGGCGCACCAGGTGCGCGGCGCAATGCGGTGCCCGATGAACACCCGCGCCAACAGGGCGGTGAGCAGTGGCCCGGCGGCCATGGTGACCAGCACGTTGGCCACGGGCATGAGGGTGATGCCGACCATGAAGGCGGTGAACATCACGCTCCAGCACACACCCGACAGCCACAGCGGGGCGCTGGCGCGCAGCACCGGTGCGAGGGCGGTACGCCCGCGCAGCGCGGGCAGGATCACCATCAGCGACAGCAGCATGAAGAAGCTGCGCCAGAAGGTGATCTCGAAGCTGCGCGCCTGCTCCAGATGGCGCGTGACCACGCCGGCAATCGACCACATGAGCGCGGCGGCAGCCATCAGCCAGACCGCGCGGCCATGCGTGAGGCCGGCGGGCGTGGCGGCAGGAGGAACGGTCAGCGTGCCGTCCACGGCATCAGGCGCTTTCGCGGCTGGCGCGCTTGCGCTCGTGTTCCTTCAGGTAGCGCTTGCGCAGGCGGATGCTCTTGGGCGTGATCTCCACCAGCTCGTCGTCCTCGATGAACTCCACGCCGTACTCCAGCGTCAGGTCAATGGGCGGGGTGACCTTGATGGCGTCTTCCTTGCCGGATACGCGGAAGTTGGTCAGCTGCTTGGTGCGTGTGGCATTCACCACCAGGTCGTTGTCGCGGTTGTGCACGCCGACGATCATGCCCTCGTACACCGGGTCGTTGGCGCGCACGAACATGCGGCCGCGGTCATCGAGCTTGCCCAGGGCATAGGTGAAGATTTCGCCGTCGTCCATGCTGATCAGCACACCGTTCTTGCGCCCGCCGATGTCGCCGCGGTGCGGCTCGTAGCCGTCGAAGATGTTGCTGATCAGGCCGGAGCCGCGCGTCAGGTTCAGGAATTCGTTGGTGAAGCCGATCAGGCCGCGCGCCGGGATGCGGTATTCCAGCCGCACGCGCCCGCGTCCGTCGGATTCCATGTTCACCAGCTCGCCCTTCCTCTCGCCCAGCGCCTGCATCACGCCGCCCTGGTGGCCTTCCTCAATGTCCGCCGTGACGAGTTCAATCGGCTCGCAGCGCTCGCCATCGATCTCCTTGAAGACCACGCGCGGCTTGCCGACGGCCATCTCATAGCCCTCGCGGCGCATCTCCTCCAGCAGGATGGTCAGGTGCAGCTCGCCGCGGCCGGCGAGTTCGAACACGCCGTCTTCGGCGGTTTCCTTGACGCGCAGGGCGACGTTGGAGCGCAGCTCCTTTTGCAGCCGGTCCCAGATCTGGCGGCTGGTGACGAACTTGCCCTCGCGCCCGGCCAGCGGCGAGGTGTTGACGCCGAGGTTCATGGTCAAGGTCGGCTCATCGATCTTGAGCATGGGCAGCGGATTGGGCTTGGCCGGATCGGTGATGGTCTCGCCAATGCCGACGTTCTCGATGCCGTTGATGAGCACGATCTCGCCGGGGCCGGCCTCGCTGACCTGCACCCGGTCCAGGCCCTGGAACTGGTGGATCTGGTTCACTCGGCCCTTGTAGCTGTCGCCATCGACACCATGCATGACCAGCACGTCCTGGCCGGCGCGCAGCACGCCCGCATTGATGCGGCCCACGCCGATGCGGCCGACGAAGGTGGAGTAGTCCAGCGCCGAGATCTGCAGCTGCAGCGGCGCGGCCGGGTCGCCGCCGGCCACGGGCACGTGGCTCAGGACGGTATCGAATAGCGCCGACATGTCCGGGCCCCATTGTTCGCCCGGCTGGCCCTGTTCCAGCGAACTCCAGCCGTTGATGCCGGAGGCATAGACCACGGGGAAGTCCAGCTGCTCGTCGGTGGCGCCCAGCTTGTCGAACAGGTCGAACGCGGCGTTGACCACCTTGTCCGGGTTGGCGCCGGGCTTGTCGACCTTGTTGACGACGACGATGGGCTTCAAACCCAGCGCCAGCGCCTTCTTGGTCACGAAGCGCGTCTGCGGCATGGGGCCTTCCTGCGCGTCGATCAGCAGCACCACGCCGTCGACCATGGACAGGGCGCGCTCCACCTCGCCGCCGAAGTCGGCGTGGCCGGGCGTGTCCAGGATGTTGATGTGCGTGCCCTTCCAGGACGCGGCGCAGTTCTTGGCCAGGATGGTGATGCCGCGCTCGCGTTCGATGGCGTTGTTGTCCATCACGGTATCGACCACTTTTTCGTGGGCGGCGAAGGTGCCCGACTGGCGCAGCAGCTGGTCGACCATGGTGGTCTTGCCGTGGTCCACGTGGGCAATGATGGCGATGTTGCGGATTTGTTTGCTCATGGCGTTGTCTGGTTGGATGGCTGGTGCCTGGGCTGGCAATCTGTCTGGTGGGGAATCTTCAAGGGGGCCCGCCGCCGGGGTCGGGCACGGGCGGGGGGCCCTGCAGGATCTGCTGGATCTCCAGCGGGCTGAGCAGCCGGTCCGGAATCAGCTCGCCGCCGCGTACGTGACCCACGCCCAGCAGCGCGCGCGGCCGCTCGGCATGCACGGCCACGGCCGACGCGTCGGGCCAGCTGCCGCGCCGGCGCAGGCCCGACAGGAAGCGCCCGGCCTCCTGCTCGTCCAGGGTGATGCCGACATGCCCTGCCAGCAGCGTCTCGACGGGCTGCACCCGGGCCAGGCGCCCCTGCTCGTCGAGGGCTTCGAGCTCCTGCAGGGTGATGCACCCGGTCACCTGCAGGCCGCCGGTTTCGGTGCGCCGCAGGCCAATCAGGTGCGCGCCGCAGCCCAGCGCCTCGCCCAGGTCTTCGGCCAGGGTGCGGATGTAGGTGCCTTTGCTGCAGCGGACTACCATTTTGATAGCTGCATGCCCTTTCCCCACAACGGTTGAGGCCAGATTCAGCTCAAAAATCTCGACCTCGCGTGCGGGCCGCTCGACCTCGATGCCGGCGCGGGCGTATTCATAAAGCGCACGCCCGTCCTTCTTCAGGGCGCTGTGCATGGGCGGCACCTGGCGGATGCGCCCCAGGAACTGCCGGCGCGCCGCTTCCAGGCGCTCGGGCGCGAGCTGCGCGGGGTCGACCGCGCGCTCCTGCAGCACCACGCCCTCGGCGTCGCCAGTGCTGGTCGTCGTGCCCAGCAGGGCGATGGCCTCGTAGGTCTTGGGGGCATCGAGCTGCAGCGCACTGAACTTGGTTGCCGCGCCGAAGCACAGCGGCAGCACGCCGGTGGCCAACGGGTCGAGCGTGCCGGTGTGGCCGGCCTTCTCGGCGCGCAGCAGCCACTTGGCCTTCTGCAGGGCGTCGTTGGAGGACAGGCCCAGGGGCTTGTCCAGCAGCAGCACTCCGTGCACCGGGCGCCGCTGCACCCGGATGCGGGGAGCGCGTGCCGTCATTGCCCGTCGTCGTCCTTGGAACGCGAGGCCACGGCGCGCGCGATCAGCGCGTTCATGTCGGCCGCCCGCTCGGGCGTGCGGTCATACACGAAGTGCAGCGTGGGCACGGTGTGGATGTGCAGGCGCTTGAACAGGCCGTTGCGCAGGAAGCCCGCCGCCTGGGTCAGGGCCTCGCGGCTGGCCTCGGGGTCGCCCACCAGCACGCTGAAGAAGACCTTGGCGTGCGCGTAGTCGGGCGTCACCTCGACGCCCTGCAGCGTCACCATGCCGATGCGCGGGTCCTTGAGCTCACGGATGAGCTCAGTGAGGTCGCGCTGGATCTGGTCCGCGACCTTGAAGCCGCGGTGCTGGCCGGAGCTGGCGGACTTGCGTGCTGCCATCGTCGCTTCCCGTTCGCGCCACGCCTCACAGCGTGCGCGCGATCTCCTTGATGTCGAAGAACTCGAGCTGATCACCCTCGCGGATGTCGTTGTAGTTCTTGAGCTTGATACCGCACTCGAAGCCTTCGCGCACTTCCTTGACGTCGTCCTTCATGCGGCGCAGCGACTCGACCTCGCCCGTGTAGATGACCACGTTGTCGCGCAGCAGGCGGAAGCGTGCGTTGCGGTGCACCATGCCCTGCGTGATGTAGGAGCCCGCCACCGTGCCGATCTTGGAGGCAACGAACACCGTGCGAATCTCGGCCATACCGATGACTTCCTCGCGCTGCTCGGGAGCCAGCATGCCGGACATGGCGACCTTGAGCTCATCCACAGCGTCGTAGATGATGCCGTAGTAGCGCAGATCCACGCCGTGAGTCTCGGCCAGCTTGCGCGCACCGGCGTCGGCCCGCACGTTGAAGCCGATGATGATGGCTTTGGATGCCAGCGCCAGGTTCACGTCGGACTCGCTGATGCCGCCCACGCCGGCATACACCAGCTGCACCTTGACCTCGTCGGTCGAGAGCTTGAGCAACGACTGCGACAGCGCTTCCTGCGAGCCCTGCACGTCGGCCTTGACGATGATGGGCAGGTGCTGCACCTCGCCCGCCTGCATGTCGGCGAACATGTTTTCCAGCTTGGCGGCCTGCTGGCGGGCGAGCTTGGTGTTGCGGAACTTGCCGGCGCGGTAGGTGGCGATTTCGCGGGCGCGGCGCTCGTCCTGCAGCACCATGAATTCGTCGCCGGCCAGAGGCACTTCGGACAGGCCCTGGATCTCCACCGGAATGGAGGGGCCGGCCTCGCGCGTCGTGCGGCCGTTCTCGTCGGTCATGGCGCGCACGCGGCCGAAGGTCTGGCCTGCCAGCACCACGTCGCCCACCTTGAGCGTGCCCGACTGCACCAGCACCGTGGCCACGGGGCCGCGGCCCTTGTCCAGCTGCGCCTCGATCACCAGGCCCTTGGCCAGGGCCTCGACGGGAGCCTTCAGCTCCAGCACCTCGGCCTGCAGCAGCACCTGCTCCAGCAACTCGTCGATGCCCATGCCGGTCTTGGACGACACCGCCACGAAGGGCGAGTCGCCGCCGTATTCCTCGGGCACCACCTGCTCGGCCACCAGCTCCTGCTTGACGCGCTCGGGGTTGGCCTCGTGCTTGTCAGCCTTGGTGATGGCCACGACGATGGGCACCCCCGCCGCCTTGGCGTGCTTGATGGCCTCGCGCGTCTGGGGCATCACGCCGTCGTCGGCAGCGCAGACCAGGATGACGATGTCGGTGGCTTGGGCACCGCGGGCACGCATGGCGGTGAACGCCTCGTGGCCGGGGGTATCCAGGAAGGTGACGATGCCGCGCGGCGTCTCGACGTGGTAGGCGCCGATATGCTGCGTGATGCCGCCGGCCTCGCCCGGCGCGACCTTGGCGCGGCGGATGTAGTCCAGCAGCGAGGTCTTGCCGTGGTCCACGTGGCCCATGACGGTGACCACTGGTGCGCGCGACACGGCCTCGGCCTGATGGCCGGAGACTTCCTCGGCGGTGAAGGCTTCCGGATCGTCCAGCGCCGCCACCTTGGCGGTGTGGCCCATTTCCTCGACCACGATCATGGCCGTGTCCTGGTCCAGGGGCTGGTTGATGGTGACCATCTGGCCCATCTTCATCAGCACCTTGATCAGCTCGGACGCCTTGATGGCCATCTTGTGCGCGAGTTCTGCCACCGTGATGGTCTCGGGCACGTGCACTTCCAGCGCACGGAACTCCGCCGGCGCGGCCGCCTGATGGCGATCGTCGCCCCGGTCGCCCCGGCGGCCGCGCGGACCGCCGCGCCAGTTGCTGCGGCCCACGCCGCCACTGCTGTCGCCGCGGGTCTTGATTTCCTTCTTCTTGGTCGCGTCATTGGCCCAGCTGGACGACAGCTTGGCCGACTTGAGCTCCTTGCCGCCTGCAGGCGCAGCGCCCGGGCGGGCGCCGGTCGCGCCGGCAGCGGGCTTTTGCAGCGTGCCCTTCTTGGCGTCGGCGGTTGCCGTCTTGGCAGCAGGCTTGGGCTCTTCGGGCTTCTTGGCCACCAGCACCTTGCGCGGCGCGGCCATCATGGCGCGGATGGCCTCGGCCTCGGCCAGGGCCTTGCGGCGGCGGTCTTCCAGGTCGGCGGCGCGCGCTGCCTCTTCGGCAGCGCGGGCCTGCGACTCGGCCTCGGCCTTGGCGCGGGACTCGGCCTGCGCGGCAGCACGTGCCTGGGCATCGGCCTCGGCCTCGCGGCGAGCTTCCTCGCGTTCGGCGTTTTCCTGGGCCTTCTTGCCGGCCTGCTGTGCCGCGTAGGCGGCGGCGCGCTCTTCAGCCTCGCGCTCACGCTGCTCGCGGCGCTCGCGCTCGGCGCGCTCCTCGGCCAAAGCCACCTCCTGGCGGCTGATCAGCTCGGCCTGGCGGCGCGCCTCCTCGGCGCGGCGGGCCAGCTCCTGGTCCTCGGCGGAGGGCGCGGGCGGGGGTGCGGCGGTGGCCTCGGCGGGGTCGTCACGCTTGATGAAGGTGCGCTTCTTGCGCACCTCCACCTGGATGGTGCGTGCACGCCCGGAGGCATCGGCCTGCTTGATTTCGCTGGTGGATTTCTTGGTCAACGTGATCTTCTTGCGGTCCGTGCCTGCGGTGCCATGGCTGGCTTGCAGGTAGGACAGCAGTTTCTGCTTGTCGCCCTCGGTCAGGGCGTCAGAGGCAGAGGACTTTGCCACTCCGGCCGACTTGAGCTGGTCAAGCAGGTCCTGGGGCGTTTTCTTGAGTTCGGCAGCAAACTCGGCGACTGTGTTGTTCGACATATTTCGTTCGTCCCTCCCCGACCTTTATTCCTGCTCCTGATCGAACCAGTGCTCACGCGCCTTCAGGATCAGGGCCTTGGCCTCTTCCTCAGTTTGGCCGGTCAGTTCGGTCAGCTCGTCAATGGCCAGATCGGCCAAGTCATCGCGGGTGTGCACGCCGCCCTCGGCCAGCTTGGCCAACAGCTCGGGGCCCACCCCTTCGAGTTCGCGCAGGTCCTGCGACACGCTGCCCACGCTCGCCTCGCGGGCGATCTCCATGGTGAGCAGGGCGTCCTTGGCGCGTGCGCGCAATTCATTCACCGTGTCCTCATCGAAGCTCTCGATCTCCAGCAGCTCGGACAGCGGCACGTAGGCCACCTCCTCCAGGTTCTCGAAGCCTTCCTCGATCAGGGTGTCGGCGATTTCCTCATCCACGTCGAGCTTTTCCATGAACAGCTTGCGC
Source organism: Melaminivora sp. (assembly GCF_032059615.1). Lineage (NCBI taxonomy): Bacteria > Pseudomonadati > Pseudomonadota > Betaproteobacteria > Burkholderiales > Comamonadaceae > Melaminivora > Melaminivora sp. The sequence goes on from NZ_DAMCAM010000021.1 coordinate 42,635, forward strand.
AGGGTGCTGCTTTCCTCGGCCTGCTTCTGGGCCGACTCGGCTGCGTCCATGATGTTGATCTTCCAGCCCGTGAGGTCGGAGGCCAGGCGCACGTTCTGGCCGCCGCGGCCGATGGCAATCGCCAGGTTTTCCTCGTCGACCACCACGTCCATGGCGTGCTTTTCCTCGTCGACCACGATGGAGGACACGTTGGCCGGCGCCAGCGCGCCGATCACGAACTGCGCCGGGTCGTCCGACCAGAGCACGATGTCCACGCGCTCGCCGGCCAGCTCGTTGGTCACGGCATTCACCCGCGTGCCGCGCACGCCGACGCAGGTGCCGATGGGATCGACGCGCTTGTCGTGGCTGAGGACGGCGATCTTGGCGCGGCTGCCGGCGTCGCGGGCGCAGCTCTTGATTTCCAGCAGTCCTTGCTCGATCTCCGGCACCTCGTTGCGGAACAGCTCCATCATGAACTCGGGCGCCGAACGCGACAGGATGATGGGAGCGCCTCGCAGGGTCAGGTCCACATCCATGATCATGGCGCGCACGCGGTCGCCGTTGCGCAGGTTTTCCTTGGGAATCATCTCGCCGCGGCGCAGGCGGCCTTCGACGCGGCCGCTCTCGACGATGATGTCGCCCTTGTCCATGCGCTTGACGGTGCCGGTGAAAATCTTGTCGCCGCGGCTCATGAAGTCGGACAGCAGCATCTCGCGCTCGGCATCGCGGATCTTCTGCAGGATGACCTGCTTGGCCGCCATGGCGCCGATGCGCCCGATGGGCACGGACTCCACGGCCTCCTCGATGTAGTCGCCCACTTCGACACCTTCGACGCGCTCCTGCGCGTCCATAAGCAGCTCTTCGGCCTCGGGGTTCTGCAGCCCGGCATCGTCGGGCACCACCAGCCAGCGGCGGAAGGTCTCGTACTCGCCGCTGTCGCGGTCGATGGCCACGCGGATGTCCACCTCACCCTCGTACAGCTTCTTGGTGGCTTGCGCCAGGGCCGATTCCACGGCGCCCAGCACCACGTCGCGCTCGACGTTCTTCTCGCGCGAGATGGCATCCACCAACATCAACAGTTCGCGATTCATAAAGGCGACTCTCCTGTTTCTCAATTCCTGGCGGCGCCTGTCTGAACAACGGCGGCCCGCCACGCTTTGTGTGTTTGTTTGCTTGGCTTGTATTGCTGCCTCAGTCCGAGGCCGGCCCGGGCTTGGCAGCCCGGCCCTTGAAATTCACGATGGGGGCCAGCCGCACCTCGCGCAGCTCGTCGAGCGTGAAGCCCAGCGCCTGCAGTGGCGCCGGCGCGCGCTTCTTGCTCACGCGCTGGCCGGGCTTGACCGGAGGCTCGTCGCTCCAGACGATCTGCCAGCCGCCCTCCTCGGCACGCTCCAGGGTGCCGCGAAACTTCTTGCGGTTGGCGGCAACTGCGCCGCCGGCGGCCGCCCCTATGGGCTGGCGCAGCGTGAGGTCCACCACCTCGCCCTGGAAACGGATGAAATCCTGCTCGTGGCGCAGCGGCCGATCGATGCCCGGCGAGGACACTTCGAGGCGGCTGTAGTCCACGCCATCGACCTCGAGGGCGAACTGCAGCTGGCGGGTCACCTTCTCGCAGTCCTCCACGGTGACGAACTGCTCTTGCGCAGCGCCCTCCACCCAGGGCATGTCGATGGTGATGCGCAGCAAGCCTCCTGCGGAGCGCTCGATCTCCACCAGGTCATACCCCAGTCCGGTGACGGTCTGTTCAACGATTTGCTGCAATGCCACGTGTCTGCGCTCTGCCTGAAAAACCCGATTCATACGGCCCGGGCAGCAAGCCCGCCCACGGGCCAGACAAATGAAACGCCAAAAAAAAAGGGCGGTTGATACCCGCCCGTTTGGTCGTGAAGCGCGTATTGTATCCGCGAAAACCAGGGAATGCAAAAGCCCGCGGCATGCATCTTGCATGGCGCCTCGGGAAACGAGGTGGGGCCGCAGCGCGCAGGCGCCGCGGCACGTGCTCACCGGCTTGCCATGATGCTCTCGAGAAGACGTTGCGCGTCCGGGTCGGCGGGCGCTGCGTCAGGGGTTTCCCTGAGACTGTCGATCAGGCGCGTCAGCACCCCCGGCTGGGGCAGCACCGTGCCGAAGAACCGGGCTCGCCCGCCGCCGCCGATCAGCACCGTGGGGAAGGTTTCGACGTCGAGATCGCCCACGATGTCCTCCTCGTCCTCCACGTCCACCCAGGCCAGGCGCAGACCTGGGCGGGCCAGGGCCTCGAACGTCGGGCGGTACTCGCGGCACACGCCGCACCACTGCGCGCACAGGCAGACCACCCACCACTCCTGCCCTTGTGCGGCCTGCCCGGCCCCGCTGTCCATGCTCATCTGCTCTCTGGCGCCGTGCGCCGTTTCACGAGCCGCGCCGCTCGCGGGCACGGTGGACCGCCATCGTATCCACTTCGCCGGCCTCGTTGCCCCAGGCGTTGCGAATGTAGGAGAGCACGGCGGCGATTTCCACGTCGCTCAGCTTCTGCATGAAAGGCGGCATGCCGTACGGGCGCGGATTGCCCGCCGTGGCCGGCAGGTAGCCGCCCTGCAGCACCACACGCACGAGGTTGGTGGGCTCGGCGAGCACGACGGCACGGTTGCCCGCCAGTGCCGGAAAAGCGCCCTCCTCGCCTTCGCCCCGGCTGCCATGGCAGGAGGCGCAGTGTTGTTCATAAAGCTTCTCGCCCTGGCGCAGCACGCCCGCGGACGGGCGCGGCCCGGGCACCGCCGGCCTGTTGCGCACGGGCAGCGATTGCAAATACACGGCTGCAGCGCGCACGTCGGCTTCGCTCCAGTGCTGGAGGCTGTGGAACACCACCTCGGCCATCGGCCCGGAGACGCCCGCGCGTGGCGAGACGCCCGTTCGCAGCAGGGCCTCGACCTCCGGCAGCGGCCAGTCGGCAACGCCGCCCTCACGCGGGTTGTCGAGCGCTGGCGCATACCAGCCCTGCCCGGCCACCATGCCGCCGGCAAGCCCCGCGCCCGAGCGTGCAGCGCCCCAGGCGTTGCGTGGCGTATGGCAGGCCGCGCAGTGGCCCAGGCCCTGGACCAGATAGGCTCCGCGGTTGCGCTGCGCCAGGAGTGCGTCCTCGTCGGCCGGCCGGTCCGGCGGCTGCACGCCGGGGCGGAAAAACAGCGCGCGCCACACGGCCAGCGCCGCCTGGGTGTTGAAGGGAAATCGCAGCGCATGCGGCGCCGCTGCCCGGTCCACCGGCGGCAGGCTGCGCAGGTAGGCAAAGAGGGCGTCCGAATCTTCCCGCGTGACCTGGGTGTAGCTCGGATAGGGGAAGGCCGGGTACAGCAGGCGGCCGTCGCGCGAGCGGCCGTTGTGCAGCGCGCGCCAGAACTGCGCCCCCGTCCAGCGTCCCAGGCCCGCGCCTTCGTGCGGCGTGAGATTGGGCGCGCTCACCACGCCGAACGGCGTCTGGATGCCAGGCCCGCCCGCATAGGGCGGCTGGCCGGGTGTCGTATGGCAGCCGGCGCAATTGCCCACCCGGGCCAGGTAGGCCCCACGGACGATGATTTCGGGGGTGGCGGGGACGGCCACTTCATGCGCCGGCAGCGGCGCCTCATCGAGCCGGTTGAGCACGACCACGGCCACCACCACGGCGGCCAGCACCAGGCACAGCGCCGTCCAGGCCCGAACCAGAGTGCGGCGGCGCCCCCCCGGCTTCACGGCCCCGCCCCCTGCACGCCGCCGCAGCGCAGCGGCAGTTCGGCGACCGGGCCGGACTGCGGCGCGGCGCCCGGCGGCACCGGCTGGGTAGACAGCCAGGCCGCCACGGCACCCACGTCCTGCGCATCGAGCCGGCGCGCCAGCTCGGCCATGCAGTCGGGCGCCTGGGCATGGCGTTGGCCGGTCTGCCAGGCTCCCAGCTGGCTGGCCACGTAGTCGCGCGACAGACCGAGCAGGCCGGGCAGCCAGGGCGCCACGCCCATCAACGCCTGTCCGTGGCAGCTCACACAGGCAGGTATGTCACGGGTCTTGTCGCCGTGCAGCGCCAGTTGCCTGCCGCGCTCGAGCAGGCTGGCGGGCAGCTGCGCCGCCGGGGCCGGCGCGTAAGGCAACTGCAGGCTGGCGAAGTGCTGCGCCATTTCTCGCAGGTAGTCGTCCGTCAGGTGCTCGAGCAGATAGGACATCTGCGGATAGCTGCGCCGACCCTCGCGGAAGTTGAGCAACTGGTTGTAAAGATACCCCGCGGGCTTACCCGCGATGCGCGGAAAGTAGCCCTGCGGCGTGGCCTGGCCCTGCCTGCCGTGGCAGGCTGTGCAGGCCAGCGTGCGCCGCTGCATGCCGTCCGGATCGGTGCCACTGCCGGGCACCGGCTGCGCCAGCGCGGCGCCTGCCAGTGCCACGGCCGCGCAGGCCCCGCCCAGCCAGCGCCGCCCACGGCGGAGCGCGCCCTCAGCCACGGCCCACAAAAGGCATCTTGGTGGCCATCACGGTATGGAACAGCACGTTGGCCGACAGCGGCAGGTCGGCCATGTAGCGCACCGACTGCCCGACGATCCCCACGTCGATCATGGGCTCGGAGGCGATCTCGCCATTGGCCTGCAGCACGCCCTGCGTCATGCGCTCGGCCAGTTCGGTGTGGGCGTTGCCCACGTCGATCTGTCCCACGGCGATGTCGTACGTGCGCCCGTCGAGCGATGCTGCACGGGTCAGCCCCGCCACGGCGTGCTTGGTGGCCGTATAGGCGATGGAGTTGGGGCGCGGCACGTGGGCCGAGATGGAGCCGTTGTTGATGATGCGGCCGCCGCGTGGCGCCTGGGCCTTCATGACGCGAAAGGCGCTCTGGATGCACCAGAACATGCCATTCAGGTTCACGTCCACCACGCTGCGCCACTGCTGCACGCTCAGGTCTTCCAGAGGCACGGCGGGCGCGCCCGTGCCAGCGTTGTTGAACAGCAGGTCGATGCGGCCGAAGTGCTGCGCCACGCGGTCGAACAACGCCTGCACGGCCTGCGGGTCGGTGACGTCCGCAGGCACCGCGAAGGCGCGCGCGCCGGCCTGCGACTCCTGCGCCACCTGTGCCAGCAGCGCCTCGCGCCGGCCGGTCAGCGCGACGCGCCACCCGTCTGCCAGCAGCGCCAGCGCCGCGGCCCTGCCGATTCCCGTCCCGGCGCCGGTGACGAGCGCCACCCGCGGCGCAGTCTCTGCCTGTGCCATGACTTTCGATTCCTCCTGCATGGGTTCTCCGAGCGCTCAGGAGCGCGAACGGCCTGTCTTGCGCGCACCCGTCCTGGCGCCATTCTTGCCCTTGCCCTTGGTGTCGCCAGTGCGCGGCGCCGAGGCTGGAGCGGATTTTCCGCGCTTGCGCGCCGCCGGGGCGGCCTCGGCGGCGTCTGGGGCCGCGCCCTCGTCCGTTCCGGCACCGCGCTCGGCAGCGCGGCGCCGCGCGCCCTCGCGGCCCTTGCCCGGGGTACCCGCGGGAGGCAGTAGATCGTCGCGCACCAGGCGAAAGTCGATGCGCCGCCCGTCGAGGTCCACGCGGCTGACCTGCACGC
>NZ_DAMCAM010000022.1:0-46896 GCF_032059615.1 Melaminivora sp.
TGATCCAGGGCGTGATGAACACCTTCGTGGTGTTCCTGTCGCGCGTGATCGGCTACGCGGTGGACAGCTTCCTGCGCAAGAACGACGAGAACAATTCCGGCCCCGGCATCGGCTACATGGTCACCACGATCGTGCTGGACATCCTGCTGGGCTTCCTGGCCGCCATGATCGTCGCCTGGTTCTCGCGCCAGCGCGAGTTCCGCGCCGACGCCGGCGCCGCCCAGCTCATGGGCCGCAAGCAGCCCATGATCAACGCGCTGCATCGCCTGGGCGGCATGGTGCCGGGCGAGATGCCCAAGAGCCTGCAGGCCATGGGCATCACGGGCGGCCTGGGCAAACTGTTCTCCTCGCACCCCCCCATCGAGGAGCGCGTGGCCGCCCTGCAGGCCGCCTGAGACGCCTCTCTCCGGGGCTCTTTCTCCCTCCCCCTCCGGGGGAGGGCAGGGGTGAGGGCCACCCTCAGCCGTTTAGGGATAATCCCGGGTTCCGCCCCGCCCACGCGGCGCCTTTTCCCTGAACAACCCCCACCCCATGACGATCCTGGTCACCGGCGGCGCCGGCTTCATTGGCGCCAACTTCGTGCTCGACTGGCTGGCCCAGTGCGATGAGCCCGTCGTCAACCTCGACAAGCTCACCTACGCCGGCAACGTGCACAACCTGGCAAGCCTCTCGGGCGACGCGCGCCACGTCTTCGTGCAGGGCGACATCGGCGACCGGGCCCTGCTGGACGGCCTGCTGGCCGAGCACCGACCCCGCGCCATCCTCAACTTCGCCGCCGAAAGCCACGTGGACCGCTCCATCCACGGCCCCGAGGACTTCATCCAGACCAACGTGGTCGGCACCTTCCGGCTGCTGGAGGCCGCGCGCCAGCACTGGAGCGGGCTGCCTGCCACGGACAAGGAAGCCTTCCGCTTCCTGCACGTCTCCACCGACGAGGTCTATGGCACGCTGGAGCCCGAGGCCCCGGCCTTCACCGAAGCGCACAACTACGAGCCCAACAGCCCGTACTCGGCCAGCAAGGCTGCCAGCGACCACCTGGTGCGCGCCTGGCACCACACCTACGGCCTGCCGGTGCTGACCACCAACTGCAGCAACAACTACGGGCCCTACCACTTCCCGGAAAAGCTCATCCCGCTGGTCATCGTCAACGCTCTGGCCGGCAAGAGCCTGCCCATCTACGGCGACGGCCGCCAGATCCGCGACTGGCTGTACGTGCGCGACCACTGCAGCGCCATCCGCCGCGTGCTCGAAGCCGGCCGGCTGGGCCAGACCTACAACGTCGGCGGCTGGAACGAGTGGGCCAACATCGACATCGTGCGCCTGGTCTGCCGCCTGCTCGACGAGCTGCGCCCGCGCGCCGACGGCGAGAGCTACGCCCGCCAGATCACCCATGTGCAGGATCGCCCCGGCCACGACCGGCGCTACGCCATCGACGCGCGCAAGCTCGAGCGCGAACTCGGCTGGAAGCCGGCCGAGACCTTCGAGACCGGCATCCGAAAGACCGTGCAGTGGTACCTGGAGCACCCCGAGTGGGTGGCGCAGGTGCAGTCCGGCGCCTACCGCGACTGGGTGGCCAGGCAATATGCGGCCTGAGCGGGCCGACCCCAGCTCCCTCATGAAAGCGCCACCATGAACATCCTGCTCCTGGGCAAGAACGGCCAGGTCGGCTGGGAGCTGCAGCGCAGCCTGTCCGTGCTGGGCCGCGTCACCGCGCTCGACCACGACAGCCCGGACCACTGCGGCGACTTCGCCCGCCCCGAGGGCGTGGCCGAGACGGTGCGCGCGCTGCGCCCCGACGTCATCGTCAACGCCGCCGCCCACACCGCCGTCGATCGGGCCGAGAGCGAGCCCGAGCATGCCCGGCTGCTCAACGCCACCACCCCCGGCGTGCTGGCCGCCGAGGCCGCCCGCCTGGGCGCCTGGCTGGTGCACTACAGCACCGACTACGTCTTCGATGGCAGCGGCAGCGCGCCCTGGCGCGAGGACGACGCCCCCGCGCCCCTGTCCGTCTATGGCGCGACCAAGCTCGAAGGCGAGCAGCTGATCCGGCAATCGGGCTGTCGCCACCTCATCCTGCGCACCAGCTGGGTCTATGCCGCACGCGGCGGCAACTTCGCCAAGACCATGCTGCGGCTGGCCCAGGAGCGCGAGCGCCTCACCGTCATCGACGACCAGTGGGGCGCCCCCACCGGCGCCGACCTGCTGGCCGACGTGACGGCGCACGCCATCCGCCACCTGCAGGCCAATCCCCAGGATGGCGGCCTGTACCACTGTGTGGCCGGCGGAGAGACTACCTGGCATTCCTACGCAAAATACGTGTTGGACGTTGCCAGGCAAGGAGATGCAGCTATCAAATTGAAGGCAACCGAGGTCGCCCCCGTGCCCACCAGTGCCTTCCCAACCCCGGCCCGGCGCCCGCACAACTCGCGCCTGGACACGCAAAAGCTGCAGCGCACCTTCGGCCTGACGCTGCCGCCCTGGCAGCAGGGCGTGGCGCGCATGCTGGCCGAAACACTGCGATGACCCCTGTGCACCTGCCCGCTCATCTCTGCCTCCCTCTCCCCCGTGGGGGAGAGGGCTGGGGTGAGGTGGCAAACCCCCCGCCGCCCCTGTTTTGACCCCCCTCACCCCCACCCTCTCCCGCCAGCGGGAGAGGGTGCCACACCACCACCCCATGACCACCCCCCGCAAAGGCATCATCCTCGCCGGCGGCTCCGGCACGCGCCTGCACCCGGCAACCCTCGCCATCAGCAAGCAGCTGCTGCCCGTCTATGACAAGCCGATGATCTACTACCCGCTGGCCACCCTCATGCTGGCCGGCATCCGCGAGATCCTGGTCATCAGCACCCCGCAGGACACGCCGCGCTTCGAGCAGTTGCTGGGCGACGGCAGCCAGTGGGGCCTCTCGCTGCAATACGCCGTGCAGCCCAGCCCCGACGGCCTGGCCCAGGCCTTCCTGATCGGCGAGCGGTTCCTTGCCGGCGCCCCCAGCGCCCTGGTGCTGGGCGACAACATCTTCTACGGCCACGACATCCACGAACTGCTGCAAAGCGCCGACGCGCGCACGCAGGGCGCCAGCGTCTTCGCCTACCACGTACACGACCCCGAGCGCTACGGCGTGGCCGAGTTCGACGCGCAGGGCCGCGTGCTGAGCCTGGAGGAAAAGCCCGCCCGGCCCAAGTCGAGCTACGCCGTCACCGGCCTGTATTTCTACGACGCGCAGGTGGTCGAGCTGGCCAGGAGTCTCAAGCCCTCGGCGCGCGGCGAGCTGGAGATCACCGACCTGAACCGCCTGTACCTCGACCAGGGAAGCCTGAGCGTGGAGATCATGGGCCGCGGCTACGCCTGGCTGGACACCGGCACGCACGAAAGCCTGCTCGAAGCCAGCCAGTTCATCGCCACGCTGGAGCACCGCCAGGGCCTGAAGATCGCCTGCCCCGAGGAGATCGCCTGGCGAGCCGGCTGGATCGGCGCCGAGCAGCTGGAACGGCTGGCGCAGCCGCTGGCCAAGAACGGCTATGGCAAGTACCTGCAGCGCCTCTTGAGAGAAAAGATTTACTGACCATGCAAGCCACCCCCCAATCCATCCCCGAGGTCGTCCTGATCGAGCCCCGGGTCTTCGGCGACGCGCGCGGCTTCTTCTTCGAGAGCTTCAACCAGAAGGCCTTCGACGCCGCCACCGGCACCTGCCACCAGTTCGTGCAGGACAACCACAGCCGCAGCAGCCGTGGCGTGCTGCGCGGGCTGCACTACCAGCTGCACCAGCCGCAGGGCAAGCTGGTGCGCGTGGCGCGGGGCAAGGTGTGGGACGTGGCGGTGGACATCCGCCGCGGCTCGTCCACCTTCGGCCGGTGGGTGGGTGTGGAGCTTTCCGAGGACAACCAGCGCCAGCTGTGGGTGCCCCCCGGCTTCGCCCACGGCTTCGTCGTGCTCAGCGAGAGCGCCGACTTCCTCTACAAGACCACCGACTACTACGCCCCCGAGCACGAGCGCTGCATCGCCTGGGACGACCCCGAGCTGGCCATTACCTGGCCCGACGCCGGCGTGCCGGTGCAGCTGTCGGCTAAGGACCAGGCCGGCCGCCCGCTGGCCGAGGCCGAGCTTTGAGCCAGGCAGCCGGCGCACCAGGCGGACACCCTGCCTGCGCCACGGCGACCATCGCGCTGTCGGTGGTCAGCCATGGGCACGGTATGCAGGTGCGGCAGCTGCTGGCGCTGTTGCTTGCTCCTTCCGCCAGTCCTGTCCATCGGATCTGGCTCACGCTGAATGTCGAAGAGCCGGGCCTGGAACAGGAGCTCGCCACGCTGCACGGCCGGAGCCGCCACGAAGGCCTGCCCCAGCTCCGCTTCATCCGCAACCCGAGTCCACAGGGCTTCGGCGCCAACCACAACCAAGCGTTTGAACACGAACAGGCCTGCTCCGATGCCGCCCCGTATTTCGCCGTGGTGAACCCCGACATCACCTGGCAGCACTCCCCCTGGGCCTCCTTGCTGGGCGCGGCTGCGCAGCCGGGCGCGGGCTGCGCCTATCCCCGGCAGGTCGGCGCCCAGGGTCGTGAGCAGGACTATGCGCGTGCCCTCCCCAGCCCGTGGGCCCTGCTGCGCCGCCACTGGAGCGGACGCGCGCGCGCGCAGCGGCATGCCCCTGTGCGATCACCGGACTGGGTCAATGCAGCGCTGCTGCTGTTCCATGGTGGCGTCTATCGCAAGCTGGGAGGCTTCGACACTGCCTACCACATGTACTGTGAAGACGTGGATATCTGCCTGCGTCTGCAGCTTGCCGGCTACCGCCTGGTGCTTGCCGAAGAGGCTTGCGTCATCCACGAGGCGGGGCGCGCCAGCCGCCGGGTGTTGCGCCACCTAGGCTGGCACCTGCGCAGTCTGCTGCGGTTGTGGGCCTCACCCGCCTACCGGCAATACCTTGCCCTGAAGCGCAGGCGTGGCCCCGTGGTGGCGTCCGGCTAGGAGACTTTATCGCTCGTCCCGCCGCCGCCATGCCCCTGGAGGAACCGCACGATGCGCCCGCAGGCATTGCCATCCCCATAGGGGTTGTGGGCCATGGCCATGGACTGGTACAGCGCATCGTCCGTCAGTAGCGCCTGCGTGCCCTGGAAGATGGCCTCGGCGTCCGTTCCCACCAGCCGGACCGTGCCTGCCTGCACCGCCTCGGGGCGCTCGGTCGTGTCGCGCATCACCAGCACCGGCTTGCCCAGCGAGGGCGCCTCTTCCTGGATGCCGCCCGAGTCCGTCAGGATGACGTGGCTGCGCCCCATCAGATAGACGAAAGGCAGGTAGTCCAGCGGCTCGATCAGATGGATGTTGCCGTGCCCGCTCAGCAGGCGGTTGACCGGTTCGCGCACCTGGGGGTTCAAGTGGACGGGGTAGACGAAGTCCACGTCGGGATGGGCGCTGGCCAGTCGCGCCACGGCCTGGCAGATCCGCTCGAAGCCGCCGCCGAAATTCTCGCGCCGGTGGCCGGTGATCAGCACCATGCGGCACTGCGGACGCAGGAAGCCGAACCGCTGCTGCTGCGCCTGTCGGAGCGCGGCATCTCCGTTCAGCCGGCGTTCAGTCATCAACAGGGCATCGATGACCGTGTTGCCCGTGACGGTGATGCGCTCATCCGGTACGCCTTCCTTCAGCAGGTTCTGGCGGGTCTGCTCCGTCGGCGCGAAATGCCACCGGGCCAGCCGGCCCGTCAGGCACCGGTTGGCCTCTTCGGGCCAGGGCGAATACAGGTCGCCGGTGCGCAGCCCGGCCTCGACGTGTCCGACGGGAATCTTCTCGTAAAAAGCGGCCAGCGTGGCGGCGAACGTGGTGGCCGTGTCCCCGTGCACCAGCACCAGGTCGGGGCGGAAGTCCTGCAGCACGGGCTGCATGCCCAGCAGGATGTCGCTGGTCACCATCGTCAAAGTCTGCTGCGGGCGCATCACCTTCAGGTCATAGTGCGGCGCGATACCGAACAGCTCCAGCACCTGGTCCAGCATCTGCCGGTGCTGGCCCGTCACGCAGGTGCGCGCCTCCACCCCGCCGGCTTCGTCCAGGGCACGCACCAGCGGCGCCATCTTGATGGCCTCCGGGCGAGTGCCGAAAACTGTCAGTACCTTCATGGATGTTTTTCAATCAAAAGCCAAGGGCCAGGGGCGCGCGCCCCTGGGCGGAATGCGCTACTGGACGCCCTGGGCGGGGCGGTAGCCGTGGGGCTCCCAGGGGCCCCACTTGGATTCGTAGTACGCCTTGTTGCGCTCGAAAAGCATCTGGCGCTCGCTGCTATCCACCTTGTCGAAGCTGGCTGACAGCCGGTGGTGCACCAGCACATCGTCCGCGCAGGCCAGCGTCAGCCCTGCCTGCTCGATGCGCCGGCAATAGTCGTCGTCCTCGAAGAAGCCCCGGCCGAAGGTCTCATCCATCGGACCCACCTGCTCGTACACCGCGCGCGGCAGCATCACGCAGAAAAACGCCAGCGTGCGCAGGCGATAGACCTCGCCCATGTGCGCCAGCGTCCAGGCGCGGGCGGCGGCCGGCATCTGGTCCAGTGTCTCGTAATGCACCGGCACCTTGGACTCATTGCCGATGTGGTTCGTCGCGGGCCCCAGCAGGCCCAGGCGGGGATCGGCCTGGAAGTGGCGCAGCAACCCCAGCAGCCAGCCGCGCGTGACCACCGTGTCATTGTTGAGCAGGACCAGGTACTCGCCCGAGGCCGCGGCCAGCCCGGCGTTGTTCCCCGCCGAAAACCCCAAGTTGCGCTCGTTGAGCACCAGCTTCAGGCGCGGCTCCTCACAGGCCCACTGCTTGAGCCGCTCGACCGTCTCGTCGCTGGAGGCGTTGTCCGCCACGACGACTTCCAGCCGCCCCGGGTACTGCGTGCGCGTGAACAGGCTGCGCAGGCAGGCCTCGGTATAGGCCCAGTTGTTGTAGGTCAGCACCACCACGCTGACGGACGGAAGCTCCACGGCCTGCACGGCGGCGGTCAGGGCGCGGGCGCGCTCGGCCCAGGTCTGGCTGCGGGCGAAATCCTCCCGCCGCTGCCGCATGGCCGCATCCGCCGGGGCCTCCAGGGCCTGTCGCACCGCCTGCACGAAAGCCTCGTGGCTGCCGGCCTTGTGGACCAGGTCGCCGAACTGGGCGATCTCGGGCAGATCGGTGCAAACCACTTCCGCGCCGGCGCACAGGTATTCATAGACCTTGACCGGGTTGGTCGCCAGGGTCAGCGGAATGCGCTGGAAAGGCAGCAGGCACACGTCGAAACGGTGCAGGTACTGCGGCAGTTCGGCATAGGGGCGTTCCCCCGTCATGCGGATGTTGGGCAGCCCCGCCAGATCCTTGCCCGCCTGCACCGTGTCGTCGCCCACCAGCACGATCTCGCAGTCCGGAAACTCCAGCGCCAGGCGGCGCACCAGTTCCACGTCGAACCATTGCGCAATGGCGCCAAAATAGCCGATCACCCTGGGCCGCTCCGGACCTTGGACGGCCTCTGCGGGGCGGAAATGGAAGTGTTCGAAATCGCAGCCATTGCGCACCACCACGGCGTCGGGCCGGCCCCGCTCCGCCGCCCAGTCGTGCAGCCACTGCGAAGTGACAGCCACCACGTCCGCCCGTGCCATGTAGGCATGCTCCAGCTCGACCAGCCCCTGCGGCATGCCGCCAAAGCCCTCGTGGTGATCCATGCAGTCGTAGGCCTGCAGCGTGTTGGGCAGGTGCAGCGCCAGCTCCGCCCAGTACGGATGCTGCACCACCGCCGAGGCGGCATGGATGCCCCATTGCGCCCACAGCCAGGCCATCGATTGATGCAACTGCCGTGCCTGCTGCGTGTCCGCCGGTTCAAAGTAGATCTGTGGCGCCCCGTGGAGGTGCAGCTGCACGACGTACAGCGGCAGGTCGGGGTCGAGTTGGCGCACCCGCGCGCCCGGGCGCGGGTCGGAGACGAAGAGGGGTTCCACGTAGAACACCGTCTCGCCCGCGCGGGCCAGTTCCCGCGCCAGGTGCTGGGGCCGCTGGATGCGGAAGTCCCAGCCTATGATTCCGAAGATAATCCAGTCCCTCCGCCCGGGCTCCGTGCCGCGCACGGCCTGGCGGCACAGTTGCTGCCAGGCGTCGGCTTCGGTCCCCTCGGGAACCTGCGGTGGCGCACCCGGCGTCTCGGCGGCTTTCGGGGCCAGGCCCGGCCAGCGACGCAGCAAGGCACTGCGCAGGCGCGCCTTGCGGGCAGGAGAAAAAGGCAACTTGCGCCATAAGGACAACAGCAGATCTTGCGAACTCATCGGCGCGATTGTCGCACCGCCGCACCTCCCGGCCCCCAGGCGCCGGACCAACCCTTCCCTGCATGACTCAATGGTTCTACGTCTATCGCCAGTGGCTGCTGCGTGAGCTGCAACTGCGCTTTCGCACCTCGGTGGTGGGGGCCGGCTGGCTGGTGCTGCAGCCGCTGGTGCACATCCTGCTGTTCACCCTGGTGTTCTACCAGTTCTTCCAGATCCGCTGGCCGGCGGGCGACGGCTCGGTGGGCGAATACGGCCTGCAGGTCTTCATCGGGCTGTCGCTCTACACCTTCATGGCCGATGTCATCAACCGCAGCCCGGGCAGCATCTGGTCCTATCCGTACCTGGTCACCAAGGTGCGCTTCCCGCTGACGCTGCTGCCCGCCGTGGTGGTCGGGGCCTCGGCCGTGCAGCTGCTGCTGTCCCTGGTCATCGCGGCGGTCTTCGCCGCCTGGCGCGCGCCGCATCTGCAGGCCCTGCTGCTGCCGGTGGCGCTCGTGCCGCTGTGCCTGCAGGCGCTCGGCCTGGCATGGCTGCTGGGCGCGGCGGGCGTCTATCTGCGCGACATCGGCCACCTGGCGCCGTCCGTCAGCAGCCTGCTGCTGTTTCTCACCCCCATCTTCTACCCGGCATCCATGGTGCCCAAGGCCTTGCAATGGCTCGTGGTGCTCAACCCCCTGGCCTGGACGGCGGAAGCCGCGCGTGGCCTGCTGATGCACGGCCAGGCTTTCGGCTGGGTCGGCTGGGCATGGCATTGCGCGGCCGGCGCTGCGCTGCTGGCGCTGGCGCGCTGGTTCTTCATGCGGGTGCAACCGGGATTCGCCGATGTCCTCTGAACCTCTGCTGACCTTTGTCGAAGCCGGCAAGACCTATCCGCCCCAGCGCACCCCCTTGCGCCAGCTATGGAGCCATCTGCGTGGCCGCCAGCACGGCGCCAGCGGCGGCCACACCGCCCTGCACGGCCTGAGTTTCGAGGTGTTCCCCGGCCAGAGCCTGGGCATCGTCGGTCTGAACGGCGCGGGCAAATCCACCCTGCTGCAGCTGGCCGCCGGCACCCTGACCCCCAGCCAGGGCGAAATCCGCTCGCGGGGCCGCATCGCCGCGCTGCTGGAGCTGGGCTCGGGCTTCAACCCCGAGGCCACGGGCCGCGAGAACATCTATCTCTATGCCGCCACCATGGGCCTCAGCCGCGAGCAGGTGCATGCGCGGCTGGAATCCATCGTCGAATTCAGCGGCCTGCGCGATTCGCTGGACATGCCCGTCAAGACCTACTCCAGCGGCATGCAGGTGCGTCTGGCCTTTTCCGTGGCCACCAGCGTGGACCCGGACATCCTGATCGTGGACGAGGCCCTGTCGGTGGGCGACGGCGTCTTCGCCAAGCGCTCCTTCGACCGGGTCATGCAGCTGCGCGAGCAGGGCACGGCGCTGCTGCTGTGCTCGCACGCGCTGTTCCACGTGGACCTGTTCTGCGAACGCACGCTGTGGCTGGACCGGGGGCGCCTGCGCGCCTTTGGCCCCACGGCCAGCGTGGTGCCCCAGTACCAGGAGTTCCTCGACACCCTCAACCAGAGCGCCCCGCCACCCGCGCCCGAGGGCGCCGCCGACAGCGCGAGCGAGCCCACCGAAGGCCTGATCAGTGCCGCGCGGCCCGAACTGGTGCGCCTGGTGCGCGCCGAGGTGCTGCTCGACGGCGTGGCCGGCAGCGAGTTGCAGGGCCGCTCACACGAGAGCCATCTCGCCGTGGACATCCACCTGCAGGTCAGCGACCAGGAGCCGCAGCCGCGCGCCGCGGTGGTGATTTCCTCCGACTCCGGCAAGATCATCGGCTCGGCCTTCAGCGCCCCGGGCGACATCGCCACCCAGGACCCGCAGGGCAACGCACGCATCCGCTTCGACATGCCTCGCGTCGCGCTCAACAAGGGGCGCTACCGCGTCGGCATCTACCTGCTGTGCCGCGACGCGCGCTACGTCTATCAATGGGTGGACCCCTTCGCGCACATCGAATTGAAGGCCCAGGGCAGCCATCAGGGGCCCTGGCTGATGCCCGGCGAGTGGAGCACCGTTTACTCAGGCGATCCCAGCCAGCCGCAGCCCGAGGCGCCCCGCTCGAAGCGCGACTCCCAGGTGGCCGACTGAACATACGCCGGGCACAGCGGCTGGCCGGACGCGCGCCGCCGCGCCTGGCGCGCGTGCCAGTCGCGCAGCCGCTGCTCCAGCTCCGGGGCCGGCGGTGCGTCCAGCGACCACACGCCCTCGTCCTGCGAGGCATGCGAGGGCATCTCGCCAAACAGCGTGCTGAGCACCGGCAGCCCGCAGGCGCGGTACTCGTAGTACTTCACGGGATCGACCGACTGGGTCAGGCGGTTGTGCAGGAAGGGGATCAACCCGGCGTGCCAGCCGCGCATCAGCCCGAACACCCTGGCGTGGGCCACGGGGCCGAGCAGCCGCACGTTGCCCGGCAGCCGTGCGGGCACCTCTCCCTCCACCGGGCCGTGGATGTGGAACTGCGCCTGCGGCAGGGCCTGCGCCAGCCGTGCCAGCAACTGCCAGTCGAACCACGCCGCCAGCGTGCCCACGTAGCCCAGCACCAGCGGCGCGCGGGCATGGGCGGCATCGCCCACCCGCGTCCCTTCGGAGACCCCGTCCGCCGCCTCGGCGGGCAGTGCCGTGCCATTGCGCACCAGCTGCACGGGCGCCCGCGTCTGCTCCCGCAAGTGGGACACGATCCGCGACGATGAGCCCCACACGGCCTGGCACTGCTGCAGCAATGCCGTCTGCACCCGCTGCATCCAGCGGCGCGACAGCCCCCGGCTGAACTGCGGCATGTCGTCCATCACGTCGAACAGCACGCGGCGCCCATCCTGCGCGCGGGCCAGCTCCAGCGCCAGGCCGCTCGGCCGCCCAACGACCAGCCAAGTGTCGCCGTCGGCCAGCAGGGCCTTCAGCCGGGCGCGCAGGTCCCGCTGCATCCGGCCGATCAGGCGCGCACCGCCCGGCAGGGGCTCCACCGGCAGGCTGCGGCCCGCGACCACGTGCAGCCAAGCCTCGCCGCTCCAGGGCGGCGCCAGGCCACGCTGTGCCTGGCGCCGCGCGGGCCCCAGGCGCCGCAGATCGGCCAGCCGGGGCAGGCGGGCCGGGTAGGGCTCCACCCACCAGACTTCGCAACCCAGGCGCGCGTGCGCCCATTGCACGAAATGGTGCGGCCTCTGCGTCGGGCTGTTCAGCGCGACGGGGGCCAGATAGACAAGACGCTTCAACCGCTATCCCGACAAGAAAACGAAGGCGCGGCACGATGCGGCCGCCGGTGCGCAAGGGGCGCATTCCTATAATCCGGCATGCTCGACAGACCCTCCCGCCCGGTGGATTATCACTTTGGCGGCATCGCGCTCGACCCCTCCCAGGCCATGCTGTGCCTGGCGCCCCACCCGGATGACGAGGTGCTGGGCAGCGCGGGTCTGCAACTCCTTGCCCAGCGCCAGGGCCTGCGTCTGCACACCATCATCGCGACCGCGGGCGAGCAGGGCCTGCAGGCGGATGCGCCCGCCGCCAACCCCCGCCTGGACGAGTCCCGCGAGGCCGCCCGCGTGCTGGGCCTGCCCGAGCCCGAGTGCTGGCACCTGCCCGACCGGCACCTGCGCCATGCGCCGCCGCTGATCGACCGCATCGCCCGGGCCCTCGCCGAGCACAGCCCCCGCTGGCTGCTGCTGCCAGCGCTCACCGAGCCCCACCCGGACCACCAGGCCCTTGCGCTGGCCGCCATGGCCGCCGCGCGCGCGGCGGCCCGGCCCGTGGACCTGCTGTTCTACGAAGTCGGGGCGCCCACCCAGGCCAATACGCTGGTGGACATCTCCGCCGTGGCCGAAGCCAAATGGCGCGCCCTGCAGTGTTTTGGCTCCCAGGAAGAGCGCCACGCCTACCTGCGCCACGCCCAGGCCCTGGCCCAGCTGCGTGCCTTTGGCGCCGGGGCCGGCGTCACCGCCGCCGAGGCGTACTGGCACCTTCCCCATGCACGGCTGGGGGAGCCCTCGCAACTCGCGGCCATGGCCCTGTGGCCGCTGGCGCGCCAGAGCGTCGGGCTGGCCGCCGAGGCCGGCCAGCTGCCCCTGGTCAGCGTCATCGTGCGCAGCATGAACCGGCCCTCGCTCGCCGAGGCCGTGGCCGCCGTGGCGCAGCAGACCTATCCCAACATCGAGCTGGTGATCGCCAACGCCACCGGCGCGCCGCACCCCGTGCCGGCCCATCCGCAGGAGCGCTTGGCCGTGCGCGTGGCCCAGCCCGGGCCGGACGCCTACGGCGCCATCCCTCCCCTGGGCCGCTCCGCTGCCGCCAACCTCGGGCTGGACGCCTGCCGGGGCAGCCTCGGGCTGTTCCTCGACGACGACGACCTGATCGACCCCACCCATGTCCAGGTGCTGGTGCAGGCCCTACTCCAGGAGGGGCAGGCCGTGGCCGCCTACACCGGGGTGCGCGTGCTGGGCCCCGGCGGCCAATGGCTGCGCGACTACGACCTGCCCTGGGAGCCACGGCGGCTGCAGGGCATCAACCACCTGCCCATCCACGCCGTGATGTTCCGCCTCGACGTTGCGCGGCAGGCGAGTGCCCGGTTCGACGAGGCCCTGCCCGTCCTGGAGGACTGGGATTTCTGGTGCCAGCTCAGCCACCAGGGCGGCTTCGCGCACGTGCCCGGCATCCACGCCACCTACCGCCAGAGCCTGGGCGACTCGCATCTGAGCGACCCCCAGCACGACAACCACTGGGCGCGCTGGCACCTGCGCATCCTGGAGGCGCACGCCCTGCGCTGGGGCTGGCGGGAGCAGAGCGCCTCCCTCGCGTGGCACGCCGTGGCGCTGGACCGCGCGGAGCAGGAACGCCTGCGCACCGGCACCGAACTGGACGCTGCCCAGGCCCGGCTGCAGCAAGGCATCGCCGAGCGCCAGGCCCTGCAGGCCCAGTGGCAGCAGGCAAGCGACGAGCTGCACGGCAGCCGCGCGCAGCTGCAGCAGGCGCACACGGAGCTGGCCCACCTGCAGGCGCGGCACGCCCTGGCCGAGCGCAGCCTGGAGCTTCTGCAGCACTCCCGGCCCGTGCGCTGGGCCCGGGCACTGCGGCGCCTGCTGGGGCAGGGCGGCTGAATGGCGCCGCACGCTGGCACAAGCGACGCCGATGGCCTGCGCTACCGCCCGCTCGACCCGGCACGCGACGTGTCGGCGGTCTGCGCGCTGTTCGAGACCGTCTTCCAGCAGCCCCTGACGCCGGCGGCGTGGCACTGGAAATACCTGGGAGGCCCGCAGGCCGGCAGTTTCAGCGTCGTGGCCGAGGAGGTCGCCACCGCGTCCCTGATCGGCCACATCGGCGTCCAGGCCCTGCCCGGGACGCGCGAGAACCGCCCCATCCGCCTCGGGCAGACGTGCGACGTCATGCTCCACCCCCGGGCCCGCGCCGGTTTCGGCCCCCAGAGCACCTACGTGCGCATGAACGACGCCCTGCGGGCGCTGGTGCAGGCCCGGCAGGACGCGCCGCAGTACCTCTACGGCTTTCCCGGGCAGAGGCCCGCCCGGCTGGGCGAGCGCGTGGGCGTGTACGCCCCGCTGCAGGTCTGCACGCAATACACGGTGCCGCCCCCGCCACCGCGCCCGGGCCTGCTGCCCGCGATCTGGCATCGCCTGAGCGGGATGGGGCCGCTGCGGGTGCGGCTGTCCGCCATCCAGCCCACGGCCGCCGCCGACGCCGTGCTGGATGCGCTCTGGCAGCGCCATTTGCAAGCCCTCGGCGCGCACCCGCAGTTGCACGCAGCGCCCCGGCTGGTCAAGGACGCAGCCTATCTGCGCTGGCGCTACTGGGGCCACCCCCAGCAGCACGCGGCGGCCGGCGGCTCGCCGCTCTACACCGTGTGGCTGCTGGAGGACGCGCGCGGCCCCGCCGGCTGGCTGGTCACGCGCGCGCAGCCCGATCCCGTGGTGGTGGACAGCTGCCTGCCCCCCGGCGCGGCCTGGAGCGAGGCGGCGCTGCAGGCGCTGCCGGCCCCCGCTGGCGCGCCCGGGGCGCGCTGGACATGCTGGCTGCCCCTGCCCGGCGCGCAGGCGCGCGCCACGCCCATCCATGCCGTGCGCGTGCTGCCTCGTCCCGAGCACGACGGCTGGCCCATCCCTGTCTTTCAGCCCGGCGACACCGACGTGTTCTGACGGCCGGGCAGGCCGCATGGTTCGCCCAGGGTCGTGCCTGCAATCCCCGGGCGGTCACGCGCTCAGGCCCCTGGTGCGTGGCGCCGTGCCGGGCGCAGCCGCCGCGACCAGGCGCGTCCCGCCGAACGGGCAGGCTCCTCCACCCAGGCGTGCAGGGCCCAGCAGCTCAGAACCAGGCCGGCCAGGGCCGCGGCAGAGCCCGGCATCGTTCCCCATTCGGCCACCAGCGCCCGCGCCGGCTCCAGCCAGGCGATATGCAACAGGTACAGCCCATAGCTCAGCTTGCCCCCCCAGCGGGCGCCGTGCCAGGCCAGGCTGCCAGGCCGGGGTGCGGGCAGCTCCAGGCTGGCGCGCAGGGCCAGGGCAAAGCACACCGCTGCCGCCAGGGCAATCTGCCCGTTGCGCCAGTCGTGTCCACCGCTCCACAGCTGCATCCGCCCCCACAGCGCCGCCAGCGCCAGCCAGCCCGCCAGCGCCGCCAGCGCCCACAGAACGGCATGGCGCCCCGGCAGCGGCTGCTGCCAGCGCTGCCATGCCCAGATGCCGAGGAAAAACTCCACCAGCAGGCCCGGAATGTGGTGCAGCCCGATGTACGCCCAGTTCTGCGCCTCGCCGTCCGCGGGCTGCACCATGGCCAGCCGCAGCGCCAGCGCCAGCGCGAACAGCAGCGGCCAGCGCAGGCCGCGTGCCCGCCCCAGGCCCCAGGCCAGCAGCGGCACCAGGCCGTAGAACGCCACCTCCGAAGGCAGGCTCCAGAACACCGGGTTGTAATAAAAGGTCATCTCCCGCGACTGCATGTGCGCCATCAGCAGGTGCTCGGGGATGTACAACAGCGGCTTGCCCGCGCGCCAGGCCAGCCAGGCATACAGCGCCAGCGCCACCAGATATGCCGGGTAGATGCGGGCCAGGCGGCGCAGCGCGTAGGGCGCCAGCGCCGGCGCATGCCCCGCCATCACCGTGGGGGCGAACACGAAGCCGCTGAGCACGAAGAACAGATCCACCCCCGTGAACCCGAAGGCCAGGGGCCCCATGGCCCAGCCCAGCGGCGGGCCCCAGTGCACCCACAGCACCAGCAGGGCGGCCAGGCCGCGCCAGGCCTCCACCACCCAGAGCTGGCCGCCCTCGGCCTGCCTGGTGGCTTCAGCGCTCGCCGCCACGCGCCATCTCCTGCAGGGCCTGCGGGGCCGCGACATGCCAGACCTCGCCGTCGCGCTGCAGCACGCCGTCGGCCAGCAGCTTCTGCAGCACCCGCGTGACCGACTCGCGCGTGGTGTTCAGGCGCCAGGCCATCTCGGCATGCGTGGGCAGGCGCAGCTCGGGCGAGCGCGCGCCCTGGTGCAGCAGCCAGGCACAAACGCGCGCGCCCACCGGGTGGATGGCCTGGATCTTCTGCCAGCCCAGCAGGTCGCACACCTGCTGGCTCGCCAAGCGCGCCACCTGCAGCACCAACTCCGGGAACTGCGTGAGCTGCAACGCCTGCGCCCGGGGCATCACGGCCACCGACGTGGACGGGCCGGCGGCCACCCACATCAGCGCCAGCGGCTGCTGCGCCAGCAGCCCGGCATGGCCAAAAATCTCATGGGGCCCGACGCTCATCAGCGCCACCTCCTTGCCGTCCAGCGTCAAATCCACCGCCTGCACCATGCCCTGCAGCACCACCCCCAGCCCGGCAAATGGCGCTGCCGCATCGCCCAGCACCTCGCGCCGGCGCAGATGGCGCACGTCCATGTGGGCGGCGGCGAACTGCAGCGCCGCGGGCGAGGCCGAAGCAAAGAAGGGGCAGGGTGCCAGCGTCAGGGGAGAGACGGCCATGCCTCAGGCCCGCGCACCCGTGGTGGCCCGCGTGCCCCGGGGGGCTGCAGGTGGCAAAGGCAGGCAGGGAAGAAGGCAGTCCACGCGGCTTCAGGGCGAAAACCGGCATTATAGAAAGCGGCCCTTTGCCGGCCGCGCCTTAAAATCGGCCTCCTTTTCTGTCCCACGCCGCACCCGGGAGCCGCCCATGACCCCTTTCCCCCTCGCCAAAGCACGCATCGTGCTTGCGGTCGCCTGCCTGGGCGCCGCCCTGCAGGTGCAAGCAGGAGTCCAGTCCGCCGCCGACGTGGCCCAAGTCAGCCTGGTCGTCGGCCAGGCCCAGCTCATCCGCGGCGGCGCGGCCCCCGTGCCCATCGAGCGGGGCACGGCCCTGCGCGAAAGCGACCGGCTCGTTACCGGCGACGACGGCATCGTCATGCTGGTGTTCGTGGACCAAGGGCGCGTGGCGCTGCGCCCCGGCTCCGAGCTGCTCATCCGCAAATACCGCTACGACGCCGCCGGCGCCGACTCCGACCTGCAGCTGGAGCTGGTGCGCGGCACGGTGCGCCAGATCTCGGGCAAGGCCGCCCGCGCGCAGCCCGAGCGCTACCGCCTGAGCACGCCCGTGGCCGCCATCGGCGTGCGCGGCACCGACTTTCTCGCCCGCACCGATGCCGCCGCCGTGCGCACCTACGTGCACGAAGGCGCCATCACCGTGCAGGCGCGCGGCAGCGGGCAGGAGCCCGTGCTGCACCGCGCCGGCGAGGGCAGTTACCTGCTGGCCCAGGGCGAGGGCCACCTGGAGCGCCACCCCTTGCGCAAGGCCGAGCTGGAGCAGAGCTTCGGCATCGAGCTGGCGCCGGCACGCGGCGCCACGGCGGTGGCGCAGCAGGGCGCCCCTGCGAGCCGCGCAAGCGCCAGGGACGAGCCCGCGGCCGTCGCCGTCACCGTCGCCTCCGCCGCCACGCCCCTGCTCGCCGCGCGCACCTCCGCCCCGGCCGAGGCCTGGCCGGGGCCGCACGCCGTCACCCAGCCCGTCCTGCCGCCCGCGGGCGCGCCGGACGCACCGCCCCCCGCCGTCGCGCCGTCCCCCGCGCCCGAACCCTTGCCCACTTCCCTGGCCTGGGGCCGCTTCTACAGCAACCCCGACGCCCTGCCGCTGACCTTGCCCCAGCCCTTCGCCAGCGCCAGCAAGGACCGCCACGTGACCGTGGGCGAGCCGGGCGCCTACGCCCTGTGGCGCGATGGGCCGTCCGGCGCCAAGCTCCTGCCCGGCCTGTCGGGCAGCGCCAGCTTCCATCTCGCCGCGGGCGAGGGCTACCACACGGCCGCCTCGGGCGCCGTCCAGTCCGCTGTCCTGTCCGACGCCCGGCTGCAGGTCAACTTCGACCAGGCGCGCTTCCAGACCAGCCTGCGCGCGCAGGCCGCGGGCCAGCCCGCGGCGCTGCTGAACGTGGGCGGCCAGGTCAGCGCCGAGGGCCTGCTGCTGGGCCGCGCGCCCGACCAGCGCGTGGCCGGCGCCCTGAGCCAGGACGGCACGCAGGCCGGCTATCTGTTCCAGGCCGGCGTGCAGGGCGGCAGCTACCAGGGCATCACGCTGTGGAACAAGCAATGATCGGGCGCCGGGGCGCGCGTGCGTAACGGCGCCGGCCTCGTGGGCCTGCGCGCCGCGCCCTGGGCCGTGCTGCTGGTAGCCGCCCTGCTGGCCGCCTGGCTGGCCACGCTGGCGGGCCCGCGCGGCGCCGACGGCCAGATCCACGACCTGCTCACCCGGCTGCCGGCGCCGGCCGCCACGGCCGAGGACGACGGCGTCGTCCTGATCGACATCGACGAGCGCAGCCTGCAGGAGCTGGGCCCCTGGCCCTGGCCGCGCAGCGTGCTCGCCGACCTGTCGCTGCGCCTGCGCGAGCAGGGCGCGGCGCTGCAGGTCTGGGACCTGTTCTTCGCCCACGACACCCCGGCCGACGCGCAGCTGGCGCGCGCCTTCGCGCGCTCGGACGCCGTCATCGGCATCGTCCCCGTGCTCGACCCCGCCGTGGCGCACCCCCCCGAGGAGGGCGCCATCGGCACCCGCCTGCATGCCCCCGCCTGGTGCTCGGGCCACGCCCAGGTGCGCGGCTACCTGGGCGTGGCCGAGGCCCTGGCCGGCCTGCGCGCCGGCCACCTGGCCGCCACCCCCGACGCCGACGGCCGCCTGCGCCGCGTGCCCGCCGTGGTCTGCCTGCCGCGGCCGGACGGCCAGGCCCCGGTGCGCATCCCCCAGCTGGCCCTGGCCGCCGCCGCCGCCGCGCAGCCGGACGCGCCCTGGCAGCTGCAGGACGGCCGCTGGCCCTGGCAGCCCGCCCAATGGCTGCAACGCGGTTCGTGGCGCTTCGCGCTCGACGGCGAAGGCTACCTGCCCGTCCCCTACCTGCGCCCGCACACCGGCTGGCCCGCCATCAGCGCCAGCCGCCTGCTGCAGGGCGACGCGCCCCTGCCCCTGCTGCGCGGGCGCACCGTGCTGGTGGGCGCCACCGCGCTGGGCGCGCGCGACCTCGTCAGCACCCCCTACCACCCTGGCGCGCCCGGGGTCAGTGTGCACGCCGAGCTGCTGCAGGCGGCCAGTGGCGCCACCGGCTGGGGCGCCCAGCCCGTGCGCGCCCCGGCCCTCATGGCCGCGCTGGTGGCGCTGCTGGCCGGCGCCGCGCTGGTGCCCCTGGCCCGCCCGGGCCGCCCCCTGTCGTCGCTGGTGGGCGGGCTGCTGCTGTGCATGCTGGCGCCCGTGGCCCTGGCCTGGGCGGCGCGCCAGTGGCTGCCGGCCCAGCTGCCCGTGGCGGCGCCCGTGCTGTCGCTGGCCATGGCCGCGCTGGCCATCCTGGGGCTGCAACTGCTGGCGCAGCGCCGGCAGATGCAGGCCCTGGCCGAGCACCTGCAGAGCTTTCTGCCGGCGGGCCTGGCCCAGCAGATCGCCACCCGCCAGCCCCCCGGGCAGAGCCTGGGCCAGCCGCACACCGGCGCGCTGGCGGCCACGCGCATCGACGGCCTGGCCCGCTGGGTCGGCCGCGTGGACAGCCTGCAGGCCCTGGCCCTCATCCACGCCATGCACACCACGGCGCAGCAGACCGCGCGCGAACACGGCGGCCGTCTCGAATACGTGCAGGGCGACACCCTCTACATGAGCTGGCCCGAGGCCCAGGCCAGCGCCCAGGCCCTGGCCTGCCTGCGGCAGCTGCACCGCCGGCTGGAGCCCCTGCTGCAGCGCAACGCCGGCGAGGCCACCCCCCTGCTCGCCTACAGCGCGCTGGAGTCCGGCAGCTACCTGCTGGGCATCGTCGGCGGCCCCGACGGCCGGCGCGGTGTGCTGCTCGGGCCGGCGGTCAACGAGATCACCGGCATCCTCGACCTGAGCCCCGAGCTGGACGGCCCCATCCTCGTCGGCCCCCAGGCCGCGCGCGCGCTGCACGCGGCCGGCGGGGCAAGCGGCGCCGCCCTGCAGCCGCTGGGCCAGTTCCTGCTGTTCGAGCAACCCGGCGCGCGCCAGCTGTTCCGCGCCGACGCCTGACCCCCATGCGCCGCCAGCACGCCCATGCGCCCCGCCAGCGCGGCCCGGCCCTTCCAGCGCCGTTGGCCGCCCTGGTAAAAATTTTGATAGCTGAAAGCCCAGGCCCGACAAGGCCCCGCGCCCCTTTTTCTTCCTCCCTCGCCCCTTCGGGGGAGAGGGCCGGGGTGAGGGGGCGCCCCCCTGCCTCCACCTCCCTCTGGCTCCAGATCACACTCGCCTGCGCCGCCCTGGCCTTCACCCCCCCCAGCCTCGCCGCCGCCCCCGCGCCCCCCGAAGCCGACTGCCCCGCCACCCCCGCCGCCATCGACACGGCCAGCGAAGACCCCTGCCACCTGCACGCCCAGGCCCGCGCCGCGCTCGAGCAAGGCCAGTGGCTGCAGGCCGAGCTGCTGCTCGAACGCATCCTCATGCTGCACCCCAACGACGCCCAGGCCATGCTGCAGCTGGCGATGGTGCTGGCCGCGCGCGACAAGCCCGCCAGCGCCCAGGCGCTGATCGCCGCGCTGCGCGACGACGAGCGCACCAGCGCCGCGCACCGCCAGCGCCTGCAGGCCCTGCTGCAGTCGGGCAGCCAGCCATCCCCCGTGCAGGACGCGGCCCTGGCCCGCGCCGGCGCCCCGGGCGACGGCAGCAGCGGCCAGATCGTCTGGAGCCTGGGCCACAGTCGCAACCCGCTGGCGCGCCCGCGCGCCGAAACCCTCGTCCTCACGCTGCCGGGCGGCAGCGTCGAGCTGCCCCTGGCTGACCGCCCCCGGCCCGCCGCGCTGGCCAGCGTGCTGCTGCACCAGCGCTGGGCCGGCGGCCTGGAGCTGCTGGCCAGCGCGCAGGGCACCGGCGCGGACGGCGCCCACGCCGGCGCCCGCCTGGCCCTGGCCGCCCCGTTGCACGCGGCCGCCGGCCTGTACTGGAACCTGTCGAGCCAGCAGGGCCTGGACGGCGCGCGCCGCCACAGCGCCGGCCTGCTGTTGTCGCCGCGCAACGCGGCCGGGCAGGGCGGCGCGGCGCCGGGGGGCGCCACCCTCTACAGCCTGGCGCTGTTCAGCGAGGCCCAGGGCGCGCGCCGGGGCTTGGCGCTGCGCGCCCAGCGCGGCCTGGGCGCCCTCACGCTGGGCGCCGCGCCCCTGCGGGTGGACGGCTGGGCCGAATGGGAGCACGCCCTGGGCGCCGCCCCCGGCACCCTGCGCGCCGGCGCCCAGGCCCAGTGGAGCTGGGCGCCCGGCTGGCAGCTGCACGCCCAGCTCGACGCGCAACGCGACCTGCGGGGCTACAGCCCCCTGCTGCGCCATGGCGCGGCGCGCGCCATCGCCTCGGGCTACCTGGCGCTGCAGCACCAGTGGGCTACGCCCTGGCTGGGCGGGCAGTGGGCGGCCAGCGCCTATGTGTCGCGCCGGCGCAGCAACCTGGCGCTGTTCGACTCCAGCGACCACGGCGTGGCGCTGAGCTGGCAGCGCGGCTGGTAGCCGCTGACCCAGGGCAAACGGGTGCCAGCGCGGCGTGTTTTCCTACAACGGATGTAAGCGAAACCCACATCCGGCCTGACCGGCCACGCCATAATGCGCCGCTGAGGCTCCGGGCCCCGCGGGCCGCCACCTTGTTCCTCCGCGCTTCGGCAAAGAGGTGTGACGGCCATCACCAAACGCGCTTGGTGCATGCGTGCGCCGCCCGGAGAATCATCCCTCGACTGCCTGCCGCGCGAAGCGGGTGGTTGGATATCCTTCATTTCATCAGGAGCTCTCACATGGCAATGACCCAAGAACAGAAGAACGACGCCTACAAGTTCTTCATCGTCGCTTTCGGCGCCGCCCCCGGCGTTGAGTACATGAACCAGCTGGACGACGCCTACGGCGCCGGCATGACCAGCCAGCAAATCGTCAACGTCTACGCTGACAAGCCCCAGTTCGAGGCGAAGTACCCCAAGTTCCTGACGAACGAACAATTCGCCGACCGTCTGATCGAGAACGTGGTGGGCGCCAGCGCCACTGACGCCGCCAAGTCGGCCGCCAAGGCCGACGTGGCCGCCGCGCTGAATGCCGGCTGGTCCAAGGGCGACGTGGTCTACCAGATCTTCCAGAACCTCTCCAACAAGGCTGAAGATGATGCCGAGTGGGGCGGCACCGCCAAGATGCTGGAAAACAAGGTCACCGTGGCCGAGTACGTCACGGAAGAGCTGCTGGTCAACATGACCGACCTGAACGCCCTGAGCCAGCTGATCGCCAAGGTCACGCAGGACGAAGCATCCGTCGGTGAGGCCATCGAGGCGGCAGCCAGCGCTAGTGGCAAGATTTTCACGCTCACCAATAACGTGGACGGTCCCGGCGCTATGGCACCGGCCATCGACACCAACGGCACGGCCAGCAACGATTTGTACTTGGCAACCCCTAATTCGCTCAACGGCGACTTCATTGACGGCCGCGGCGGTAACGATACCCTGCGCGTGACGGGCTCCAGCACTGCAAGCGCGGTGATCCAGAACGTCGAGCGTGTGGAAGTCACATCGGTGGGCGGTGCAACCACCATCAACCTGCCCAACGCCGTTGGCATCCAGGCGCTGGCGGCCACTGGTGGCACCAATGACGTGACCTTCGGCCAGATCGGCGCGATCACCGACCTGGAGATCTCCAACCAGGCGGCCGGCAACGTCACCCTGACGTACAACGCCGCGACCGTGGCGGGCATCAATGATGCGCAGAACCTGGAGCTGAACAGCTATGGCGCCGCTGCTGCAGCGGCAGGCACCATCACGCTGAATGGCATCGAAACCGTCAAGATTGACGCAGAGGGTACGAACCGCTTTGCCAGCCTGGTCAACACGACGTCGGCGCTCAAGAACGTCAGCGTGGAAGGCGAAGGCTCCGTGCGCATCGACAACGCTTTGGCCAACACGGTGGCCTCGTTCGATGCTTCCGCAGCCACCGGCGCCATCAACGTGGGCTTCGCCAACGGCGGCGACGTCAAGGTGATGACGGGCGCTGGCGATGACCGCGTGACCTTCGCAGGAGCCCTCGGCTTCACCACCAAGGATTCGGTGGACCTGGGCGCAGGCACCAATACCCTGGTGATCGAAGGCTCCGACATCAGCGCAGGCACCAACGAACAGCTCAAGGCGGTCAACGCTGCCAAGAATGTCCAGGTGCTGGAGTTCACTACTGGCGGTGCGGCGTTCAACAACGCCACGCTGACCAACGCCGGCATCGGCAAGTTCGTGTTCCAGACGGCCGGGGATGACGCGGTCACCGGAGCCGTCTCCTCCAAGACCTACGCCTTCGGCACGGCTAACACTGGCAATGCGACCTTCACCCTGGCAGGCAGCAACACCACGCTGAACCTGGCGCTGGAAGGCAAGTCCAAGACCAGCGTGACAGCATTTGACGATGCCGACGTTGGCACCCTGAACACGGGCAGCGCTCTGACGGTCAACCTGTCCTCCACCGGCACCACGGATGCAGTGGTCAATTTCACCAACGCTGTGGTCGCCGCCGACTTCAACAATGTTGGTGTCGTGACCAATGCCGCCAATGCGACGTTTAACCTGACGGGCGATGCTAATACGCAGATCACCAGCTTCACCAATGCAGTGAATCTGCAGGCTGGGAAGCTGACGGGCGCTCTGGCAGTGACCGGCTCGGCCGGCGCGGACGTGATCGTGACCGGTACCGGCAAGAACCTCGTTTCTGGCGCTGCCGGCATCGACCAGATTGACCTGAGCGCCACCAAGGGCGTGGGCGGCGACCATGTGGACCTGTCGGGCATCCTTCTGGCCGCTAACCGCGACGTGATCACCGGCTTCGACGCTGGCGCCTCGGGGGACGTGATCCGTCTGGCCGTGGGTGACACCAAGGCTGGCACCGCTGCTGGCGCTACCATCGCCATCCAGGAAGCCAACTCCAACACCGGCAATATCGTGTTCAACAACACGAATGACCTGCTGGAGCTGTCGTTCAGCCTGTCGGGCAACACGCTGGCGGCCGATGGCACCGGCGGCGCGCTGCTGAATGCTGTCGGCGCCCTGACCGCAACGGCCAATGGCGACACCGGCTACATCGTCGCCTACCAGGCCGGCAATGCCTACCTGTATCACTTCAACTCGGGCGCTGATACGGCCGTTGCTGCTGGCGAAATCAACCTCGTCGGCACCTTCAACGGTGTTGAAGTGGGCGCGCTGCAGGCATCGAACTTCCTGCTGGTGGCCTGATTTCGATCAAAGCCGGGCGCTAAGCGCCTGGCATTAAAGCAAAAAGGGGGCGAATGCCCCCTTTTTTTGCCCCATTGCCGCTCGGTTGAGGGGTAGCGCTCCCAAGCGCGCCTTTCATCCGGCGGCGCCATTCCCAGCCCATTTCTCGACATTCCCATGAGCAATTCTTGGAGCCAAGGCTATTTCACCGACGCAGGCTACACCTATGGCTATTACCGGGAAATCAATCCGGTATTCCAGCGGTTTGCCCTGCTGCTGCGAGGTTTCGCGGTGCCTGTCAGGGGCGCGGGCGCAGCGCATTGCGAGCTGGGCTTTGGGCAAGGGGTCTCGCTCAATATTCACGCGGCTGCCAACCCGGGCCACTATATCGGGACGGATTTCAACCCCGCCCACGCTGCCCATGCCCGGCAATTGGCCCAGGCCGCGGACAGTGGGGCGCTGCTGCTGGATGACAGTTTCGAACAGCTCCTCGGACGCGGGGACCTGCCCCTATTCGACAGCATCAGCCTCCACGGCATTTGGACCTGGGTGAGCCGTGACAATCACAGGACCATTGTTGAATTCGCCCGCCGGCAACTGAAGCCGGGTGGAGTGCTCTACGTCAGTTATAACTGCTTTCCTGGGTGGGCACCTGCTTATCCCTTGCGCCAGCTGTTCGCCTTGCACGACCGTTTCGGCATTGCCCCCCATGAGACGAACGCCCGGGTGCAAGCAGCCTTGCAATTTTCTGAGGCCTTGCTGGCGGCCAAGCCCAATTATTTGCGGCTCGCACCGCATCTGACTGAGCGCCTTGAAAACATTGCCAAGCAGAACCCGCAATATCTCGCTCACGAATATTTCAATCGTGAGTGGAACTGCATGTATTTCACTGATGTGGTGGACGCTCTGGAACCCGCCAAGCTGGAGTGGGCCTGCACGGCGGTGCCTCTGGATACAGTGGATGCGCTGAACCTGGAGGCCCAGGCGCAAGGCTTTCTGAAAAATATTCAACACCCCCTCTTGCGCGAGCAGGCACGTGATTATTTCGTGAACCAGCAGTTCAGAAAGGATCTGTTCCTGCGTGGCGCCATCCGCTTGTCGCCGGCGCAGCAACGCGAGGAGCTGTTGAGTACACGTTTCGTTCTGATGCGCCCCGCAGGGGATGTCTCCATGAAGGTGACTGGGGCGCTGGGTGAGGCTGCCTTGCAGGAGGCGATATACCAGCCGCTTGTACAAGCGCTCGCGGCGGACGCGGGTGCGCCCAAGCCCCTGCGCAAGCTGGCGGGCCAATTGCCTCAGATGGGTTGGCCGCAACTGCTCCAGGCGCTGACCGTGCTCGTGGGCATGGAGGCTGCTGCTCCCTGCCAGCCGGAGGATGCCGAGCGCAGCGTGCGCGTGCGTTGCCGGGCATTGAACCGCCACTTGTGCGATCGCTCGTTGTTCAGCGGCGAGGTAGTCAACCTGGCCAGCCCCGTGACCGGCGGAGGCGTAGTAGTGCCCCGCTTCCAGCAACTTTTTCTGTTGGCGCGCGAGCTGGGCCACAAGCGGCCACAGGAGTGGGCCCAATACGCTTGGCAGGCTCTCGCTGTGCAAGGCCAACGCATCATCAAGGAAGGCCGGCCCCTTGAAACGGAGGAAGACAACTTGGCTGAATTGACGGCGCAGGCACAAGCGTTCGCCAGCGGTCAGCTGCCAGTGCTCAAGGCGTTGCAAGTAGTTGGGTGAATACCCATGCAGTGCATGGCGAACTCGCAGGTAGGTAATTTTCGTGCAAATAAAAGGACACTTATTTTTATCTTTTTAAACAATAAAAGGACGCCCACTTTTATTCAATAATAAAAGGACACCCACTTTTATTCACATAAAACCCGACGTCTGGCATACTGTTCTCCACGCGCCTTCCCTTGAAGCCTTGCACACACGCTTCAGGCCTATCGACTCGGCGACGTCCTGCTGGTCAGGACTCGCTCACGCTCGGAAACAAGAGAAAAGTGCCAACCATCCTGCGCATTGATGGCTTTCGTCTCTACTTCTATAGCCATGAGCCCAACGAGCCACCACACGTCCATGTCGACAAGGGCGCGTGCAGCGCCAAGGTCTGGCTGCACGACACGGCAGTTGCTCGCAGCAGTGGCTTTTCCGCCTAGGAGTTGGGCAAAATTCAGCGCCTTGTGAGCGCCCACCAATCTTCGTTGAAGGAGGCATGGCATGAATTTTTTGGCACCTGACGCCGATGTGCGCGCCGCGCATGTGGTGGTGGAGGACGCTCGGCTGGTGGTTGAGCTGATGGATGGGCGCAGCATCGCGGTGCCCCTGGCTTGGTTCCCACGACTGGCCAATGCCACGCCACAGCAGCGCAACCATTGGGAGCTGGCTGGAGGGGGCTACGGAATCCATTGGCCCGACATTGATGAGGATCTGAGCACCGAAGGGTTGTTGCGCGGTGCCCGTGCGCCTCAGGGTGCTTTACCCGCTCACCTGCCGGCCAACCCAGCATGACCCGCCCACGCTCGGCCCTGGTGTCGTTGTCCGACACCCCCTGGTACCACGTCGTCAATCGCTGCGTGCGCCGCGCCTTCCTGTGCGGGCACGATGCGCACTCGGGCTGCAGCTTCGAGCACCGCCGCGCCTGGGTGGAGACGCGCATCCGAGAGCTCGCCTCCGTCTTTGCCATCGACGTGGCCGCCTACGCGGTGATGAGCAACCACTACCACATCGTCGTGCGCGTGGACGCGCCACGCGCCCAGGGCTGGGACGACGACGAGGTGCTGCGCCGCTGGACGCAATTGTTCACCGGGCCGCTCCTGGTGCAGCACTACCTGCAGCCCGCCCAGCGCGCATTGATGGGCCAGGCGCAACTGGCCCAGGTGCAGGAGCTGGCCGCCACCTACCGCGCGCGGCTGCACGACCTGTCGTGGTACATGCGCGTGCTCAATGAATCCATCGCCCGTCAGGCCAATGCCGAGGATGGCGTGCGCGGGCGCTTCTGGGAGGGGCGCTTCAAGAGCCAGGCGCTGCTGGACGAGCAGGCCCTGCTGGCCGTGATGGCCTACGTCGATCTGAACCCGGTGCGCGCCGGCATGGCCGAGGACCTTGAGGGCAGTGCCCACACCTCGATTGCCGCCCGCCTGGCCGAGCTGCGCGGCGAGGCGTTCGTTCCCATGGCGGCGCCGACCGTGCCCGCCACGACGCCAACGCAGGCAAAGCAGGGCGCCGCCGCAATGCCCCGCCTGCTGCCCGAAGCCGCATTGGCCGCGCTGCCTGAGGCGCCCCTGATGCCCTTTGACCCCACCGCCCGCTTCATCCAGGCCGTGCCCTTTGGCCTGCAGGAATACCTGGAGCTGGTGGACAGCGTGGGCCGCTGCGTGCACCCGGCCAAGTGCGGCGCCATCAGCGTGCAGGCGCCGCCCATCCTGCAGCGCCTGGGCATGGATGCCGAAGCCTTCATTGCCTGTGCGGACACATTTTTTCGCACGTTCGCCCACGCGGTGGGCACGCCGGCCAGCCTGGTGCAGCTGGCGGCAGCGCGCCAATGCCGGGCACTGCGCGGCATGGCGCTGGCGCGGCGGGTGTTGCAGCGGCAGCCAGACTGCGACAAGGGCCGGGCGGCGGCTTGAGACACATCAACCCTGCGGCACAGCCCAGGCCGGGCCTGCCCAGCATCGTCAAACAGTTCGCTGTGCGAGCCGGTGCGGATGAGCTTGACCGAACCCGTGGCGAGTGGCCCCTCTTTGTCATAGATGAGCAGCCAATCGGGTGTGACGTGGCACTCGCGCACCCCGGCGTAGTCGCCCACGAGGTCATGGTCACGGTGCTTGGGCGCCAGCGGCCGGTCGTTCATCAGCTCCACGACGACTGCCCGCATCTTCTCCCAATCGTGGCGCCCGGAACCCTTGATGCGTTTCTTGTCGCGCTTGAACTGGCTGGTCTCTTCCAGGGCACGGACCACGCTCAGAAGTCTGCCAGGGAGACAGGCGTCGTCTCTCCCGTCTTGGCTTCACGAATGGCCGCCAGGGTGTCAGCGTTGGGGCGGGGCAGCTCCATGGGCAAGCCGCCTTGCTCCACGACGCTGCGCAAAAAAAGACGGATGGCAGTGCTCAGGTCCAGGCCAGAAGCCTTGAGCACAGCCGCCGCCTCGCGCTTGAGCTCGGGCTCCACGCGGGAGCGAACGTCAGCAGTAAGCATGGCATCTCCTTGATTTTAAGGTCTACATTGTAGCTACATCGTAGCTTTGATGTGGGCTTTGGAGAAGGAAGGGATAGGGACAGGAAGGGACAGGAAGGAACACCCGATTTCGTACCAAGCGACAAAGCTGCGCCACAGCTTTGCCAGCTTCCTGGTCAACGCCGGGCGCAGCCTGTATGAAGTGCAGGAGCTGCTGGGCCACGCCGACATCCGCACGACCAGCCGCTACGCGCACCTGAGCCGCGAGCGGCTGCGGGAGGCGGTGGAGGCGGTGGAGGCGGTGCGGGTGGGTTGGTGAGGGAGTCTTCCCAGGGGGTGTGAAATAATTGATTTTTTTGCATTTCACATGCAAAAATGCCGGATATTTTTGGGTTGGAGGGGAAGGATGCTTGTTGAATTCAGAGTGGCGAACTTCCGCTCCCTGCGTGACGAGCAGAGGCTTAGCCTTGTCGCCTCCAGGGACAAGACGCTGCAGGACACGCACGTGGTGCGCACGGGCCTTCAGGCCGCTCCGGGCGTGCTGCGCAGTGCGGTCATCTACGGCGCCAATGCCAGCGGCAAGTCCAATTTGGTCAAGGCGCTTCAGTACATGCGCGGCGTTGTTGCAGAGTCGGCGATCGTCATACAGCCCGGCCAGACCTTTGCCGTGCAGCCGTTTCGGCTTGATGCACGGTCAGCCAGCGAGCCCACGGCCTTCGAGGTGACCTTCATTCTTGGCGGGGTCCGGTACCAGTACGGTTTTTCGATGACATCGCAGCGTATCGTCAGCGAGCACCTGCTGGTCTACAAGGCTTTCAAGCCTCAGCGCTGGTATGAACGCCACTACGACGCTCAGGCGGGCAAGGATGTTTATGAGTTCGGTGCTGGTCTCAAAGGCTCGAAAAGCCTCTGGGTCAAGGCGACGCGCCCCAATGCGTTGTTTCTTTCCATGGCCGTTCAGCTCAACAGCGATGCGCTGCGTCCGGTCTTCGATTGGTTCGTACAGGGGCTGGTCATCTTCAATGAGCAGGAGAAGCTGAGTCCGGATTTTTCCATCCAGATGCTGCAGCAGGCCGACGGCCGCCGTCAGATCTGTGACTTCCTCTCGGCTGCCGACATCAGCATCTCCGACATCGAAGTGGTGACACGCAAGGTGCCAGGGCAGGCCGTGCATCTCGACCTGGTCGCTGGCAAGACCGAGGTGCGCAGCGAGGAGATCGAGGAGCGTCAACTGCGGTTCTCGCACGTGACCGGTCAAGGCCAAGCCGTCTTTGACCTGCTCGATGAATCACACGGGACAAGAAATCTGCTGTTTCTCGCCGGTCCGGTGCTGGACATCCTGCGCAAGGGGCTGACGTTGGTGATCGACGAACTGGACACCAGTCTGCATACCTTGCTGGTGCGCGAGCTTGTGCGGCTTTTTCACCGCCCTGAAATCAATATTGGCGGAGCGCAACTGATTTTCACCACCCACGATACGTCGCTGCTGGATGCCCCGGACCTGTTCCGCAGGGACCAGGTCTGGTTCGTGGAGAAAGACCATGATCAGACTTCGGAGCTGGTAAGCCTGTCGGAATTCAGCCCGCGCAAGAACGAGGCCCTGGAGCGTGGCTATCTGATGGGGCGCTATGGAGGCATCCCTTTCCTCGACTCCAGGCTGGGGGAGCAGCGCTGATGGCGCGCGACAATTCCCCGAAAGTGCGCCAGCGTCAGCAGCTTGAACGCAAGCTGGCGCGGCGCGCCAGCCACGACCGTATCCTGATCGTGTCGGAAGGCAGCAAGACCGAGCCCCATTATTTCGGCGAGATCCGGCAGACCTACCGGTTGCACACGGCCAATGTCGAAGTTCGATCCAGCGAGCTTGGAACAGCGCCCGCCCAGGTCGTGCGGTATGCCAGGGAATTGTTCGAGTTCGGCAACATGCACAAGAGCATCCAGCCACGCGCGTTCGAGCAGGTGTACGCCGTCTTTGACCGCGACGATCACGACAGTTACTTTGAGGCGTTGGAGATGGCTGAGTCGCTGGATGGCAAGCTGAAGAATGACAACAAGCAGTTTGTACGGTTTCAGGCGGTCGCCTCAGTGCCGAGCTTCGAGCTTTGGCTTTTGCTGCACTATGAAAACATTCAGGCTCCCATCCATCGCGATGACGTGATGCGCCGCCTGAAAATTGCCATTCCTGGGTATGAGAAAGGTGCTAGGCATGCCTTCAGCAGCACCCGGCAGCACCTGTCCGTGGCCACGCGACGCGCCCAAGCGCTGGCGGCCAGGTTCGATGCCCGTTCCGCGCCTGAGCCGTTCACTGCGATCGTTGATTTGGTGGACTTGCTGACCCGGCTGCGTCCAGAAAAATGACCGGCTGTGACTCAGGCCCGCCATCAGGCTGCTGCCGGTGTTGGTGAAACCGGCAGCAGCCCATCGCCAGGAACCATGACACAAGCACCTTCCGTATCCGATGCCCGCCTGCGCATGGCCGCCCTCGTGCGCCTGCTGCGCCCCCGGCAGTGGGTGAAAAACGCCTTCGTGCTCGCGCCGCTGGTGTTCTCCGGCCAGTTCCTCGACCCGCACCAGCTGGGCCAGGGGCTGCTGGTCACCCTGCTGTTCTGCGTCGCCTCGTCCGCCGCCTACATCGTCAACGACTGGTGCGACATCGAGCGCGACCGCCGGCACCCGGTCAAGTCGCGCACGCGCCCGCTGGCCTCGGGGCTGGTGGGCAAGCCCCTGGCGGCGCTGGTTCTGGGCGGCCTCTACGCGCTGCTGGCACTGGGCGCGCTGTGGGTGCCGCAGGCGGTTGCCGTGATGCTGGCCTACCTGCTGCTCAACCTGGCCTACAGCCTGGCGCTCAAGCACCAGCCCGTGGTGGACATCTTCGTCATCGCCCTGGGTTTCGTGCTGCGCGTGCAGGCGGGCGCCATGGGCCTGCAGGTGCAGGTGTCGGCCTGGATGTTCATCTCCACCCTGTGCCTGGCGCTGTACCTGGCGTCGATCAAGCGGCGCCAGGAGCTGGCGCAGGTGGGCGACGAAGGGCGCAAGGTGCTGCGCCACTACACGGTGGCGCTGGTGGACCGCTATGCCGAGATGTCCGCCACCGGCGCCCTGCTGTCCTACAGCATGTTCGTCGTCTCCGCGCGCCCGGCGCTGGTGCTGACGGTGCCCATCGTGCTGTTCGGCATGTTCCGCTACTGGTTCGTCGTCGAGTCGCTCGAAGGGGGCGAGTCTCCCACCGATGTGCTGCTGGCCGACGTGCCCCTGCTGCTGACCGTGCTGCTGTGGGTGGCGGTCTGTTTGTGGGCCCTGTGGCCCGTTTGACGAGGTTGCCACCACCATGAGCTATGCCTATCTCGTCACCCCCGCGCTGGCCTGGCTGGTTTGCGGCACTCTGAAGTTCCTCATCAACAGCCTGCGCGCGCGGCGCTGGGCGTTCGATCTCATCGGCTATGGCGGCATGCCCAGCAACCACGCCGCCATCGTCACCAGCATGGCGGTGCTCATCGGGCTGCGCGAGGGCGTGGGCCATCCGGCTTTTGGCGTGGCGCTGTCCACGGCCTTCATCGTGCTGCTCGACGCCACCAGCCTGCGGCGCCAGATCGGCCTGCACGCGCAGCGCCTGAACCAGCTGCAGGCGCGCCGGCCCGGTGCCCCGGCGCCGCTGCGCGAGCGCATCGGCCACAGCCGGGCGGAGGCGCTGGCCGGCATGGCCACCGGCGCCGCCGTGGCGGCGCTGGTGCAGGCCCTCTGATGCTTTCCCGGCCCATGAACACGTCCAGCCTGATCCTGATCCTCGTCGCCGTGCTGCTCAACACGCTGGCGCAGCTGCTGCTCAAGGCGGGCACCAATGCCATCGGCGTGCTGCACTGGGGCGGCGCGGGGCAGCTCTGGGCCAATGCGCTGCGGCTGGGCCTGCAGCCTCAGCTGCTGGCCGGGCTGGCCTGCTACGTCGTCAGTTTCGGCATCTGGGTGGCGGCGCTGTTCAAGGTGCCGGTCAGCATCGCCTACCCGCTGCTGTCGCTGGGCTACCTGCTCAATGCAGCTGCCGCCTGGTACTTTCTGGGGGAATCCTTGCAGCCCGCCCAGCTTCTGGGCATGGCGCTGATCGTCGCCGGCGTGTTCGTCATGGTGCGCTAGCGCACAGCACGTGCCGCGGCCACGCGCGCACCATGCGCGCGCCCGCCGGGCAGGCCCCGTCGCCGCGGGCCAGCAGCACGTGGGCGATGCCCTGCGCGCGCGCGTAGGCCAGCAGCGCCTCGGGGGACGACTCCAGTGCCTGCACTTCGTCCATGCGCCGGCGCCACTGCGCATGGAACGAGGGCTGCCACATCACCGCCGCGCCCTGCTTGGGCTCCACCCACACCGGCCGGCGCGCCAGCAATTGGAAGTAGGCCGCGTCGGGCTCGTGCAGCGGCAGCAGGAACACGCCGCGCAGATCGCTCTGGCGCACCCAGGAGGCCATGTCCACCCATTCCTGGTCGTACAGCAGCGGGAAGCGGGGTGCCCGCGCCTGCAGCTGCCAGCCTGCGGAGGCCAGCAGGCCGCCCAGCAGGAGCGGTGGCAGCCAGGCGGCTGGCGCGGCACACCACGGCGGCAGGCGCGGCCAGGGCAGGGCGCCTGTCTCCAGCAGCTGCGCGCAGGCCAGCAGGGCGAGCAACAGCCACGCCATGGCTGCCGTTGCTGGGCCCAGCGCCAATAGCGCCAGCGTGGCCGCGCCCAGCAGCCGCAGCCGCGCGTCCTGACCCTGCAGCACGCGGGCCGCGCTGGCGCAGGCCGCCAGCACCACGGCCAGGGCCTGCAGCAATCCGGCGGCGCGCAGCAGGTGCAGGTTGAAGACGAAGCGCTGGTTCAGCACATAGGGCAGGGCCGCGCCCGCCAGCAGCAACAGCAGCAGGCCCAGCAACAGGTGGCGCAGTGCTGCGCGCCCGGGCAACGCCTGTGCGGCCAGCCAGGCGCTGGCGCCCAGGGCAACGAGGGCCAGCAGTGCCGAGGGTGGCGCGGCTTCGATCAGAAAATGCTCCGGGTAATAGGAGCGGATGTATGCGCGGTAGTCGAAGGCGGCTGCCGGGTCGCTCCCCACCGACCAGGCCACCCACGCCAGCGCTGGCAGCGCCGTCAGGGCAAAGGCCAGCGCTGCCAGCGCCCAACGGCGCGGCGCCAGCGCCGGCCGGGCGAGCAGCCCCCACACGAAGGCCAGCCACAGCAACCACAGACCCACGAAGGCGTTCACGCAGAACGCCACGCCGCACGCGGCGGCGGCGCGCACGGCCTGGCGCCGCAGCAGGAACGCCACCAGCAGGAAGACCAGCGGCCAAGTCAGCTCGGAATGGGTGAAGTACGGGATCAGCATCCCATGCCCGCCTACCACCGAGACCAGCTGCATCCAGGGGCTGAGCGCCAGCACCGCGCACAGCAGCGCCAGCGCCATCCATTGCACCAGCCCGAGTGCGCGCGCAAGCACGATG
The DNA here is from genome assembly GCF_032059615.1 of Melaminivora sp. Taxonomy (NCBI): domain Bacteria; kingdom Pseudomonadati; phylum Pseudomonadota; class Betaproteobacteria; order Burkholderiales; family Comamonadaceae; genus Melaminivora; species Melaminivora sp. Next base: position 33,560 of record NZ_DAMCAM010000022.1, read on the forward strand.
ACGGCGGCGAACGCCGCCACCCGGCTGGCGCACTGGGCCAGGAAGAACACCTGCTCGACGTTCGCCTCGGTGCTCACCAGCCGCAGCAGGGGCCAGACGATGGAGGTGAACTTGTCCAGCGACTGGTAGAACGCGTCGCCCGCGAACTGTGGCGCCTGCGCCAGGCCCAGCACGTAGGGGATGTGGAAGACGTTGTTGCCGATGCCAAAGAAGAATCCCGTCAGCGCCATTGACAAGGCACCCGCCGCCAGGGACAGCGCCAGCGTCTGAAGGACAAGGCTGCGGTAAGGGGGCATCGGCGGAAATCTCGGTGATGCCCGAAGGCAGGTGGGGTCGCCGGCGGGCAGCTGCGGCAAAGCCCGCCATTCTAGGAATCCGGGAGGCGCCGCAGCGTGGTTCACGCCGGGCCCCTGTTGTTGTGGCGCAAGTTTTTTTGTCTCCTTATATGAACTTCATATAGGAGGTTGCTACACTCCGCCCCCCATGTCCGCCGTTCTGCGCATCCCCCTCGACACCACGCCCGAGCAGGCCGCGCGCCTGCTGGCGCTGCAGCAGGGCTTCGCGCAGGTGTGCAACGCGCTGGCGCCCCTGGTGCAGCAGACGCGCGTCTGGAACCGCGTGGCCCTGCACCACCTGGCCTACCGGCAGCTGCGCGAGCAGTTTCCTGAAATGGGCTCGCAGATGGTGTGCAACGCCATCTATTCCGTCTCGCGCACCTGCCGCGTCATCTTCCAGCATCTGGGCAGCCCGTTTCACCTCTCGCGCCTGGGCGAGCGGCCGCTGCCGCTGCTGCGCTTTGCCGACACCTGCCCGGTGTACTTCGATCGCCACACGCTCAGCCTGAAGGGCGGGCAGTTGTCGATGTTCACGCTGGACGGGCGCATGCGCTTCCAGCTGGCGCTCAAGGCCGAGGACGAGGCGCTATTCCAGACGCACAGGCTGCGCGAGATCGTGCTGGCGCGCACGGACGAGGGGCGCTTTGGCCTGTCCTTCGTGTTCGTGGACCAGCAGGCACCCGAGCCGGGCGCGGCTCAGCCGGTGACCGAGGCGGACGCGGAAATCCCCGAATACGTGATGGTTGAAGAAGCGACATGACCCCTGAGAAGAACCCTTCCGAGCTGCGCGCCGCCCTGGCCACGCTGCGGCCGTACTTCGTGCGCGCGGGCTGGTTCAGCCTGCTGTCGAGCCTGCTGGTGCTGGCGCCCTCGGGCTATATGCTGGAGGTCTATGGCCGGGTGGTGAACAGCCGCAGCCACACCACGCTGTGGATGCTGACCCTCTTGATCCTGGGCGTGTACGTGCTCATGGAGCTGCTGGAATGGGCACGCAGCGAGATGATGCGCGCGGCCAGCGTGGCGCTGGACGAGCGCCTGCGCGGGCGGGTCTTTCGCGCCATCTTCGATGCCAACCTGCGCCGCATCCCCGGGGGCACGCAGCAGCCGCTCAACGACTTCCGCCAGGTGCGCGAATTCCTGTATTCGCCCGTGCTGCTGGGCGTGATGGAGTCGCCCGTGTCCGTCGTCATGCTGGTGCTGCTGTTTCTCATCAACCCGGCGCTGGGCTGGGCGGCCATCGGCTTTGCCTGCGTGATCACGCTGGTGGCGTGGCTCAATGAGCGCGCCACCAAGCCGCCCCTGATGCAGGCCAACCGCAGCGCCATCGCCGCGCAGCAGTACGCCGACGGCTCGCTGCGCAACGCCCAGGTGATCGAGTCCATGGGCATGCTGCGCGACGTGCATGCGCGCTGGATGGACAAGCAGCGCGAATTTCTGAACCTGCAGGCCCGGGCGTCCGAGAGCGCGGGGGGCTACCAGGCGCTGTCCAAATTCCTGCAGACCACACTCAGCTCGGGCCTGCTGGGCCTGGGCTGCTGGCTGCTGCTGCACGGCACGCTCAACGGCGGCGACGTCATGATGATCATGGCCTCGGTCTTCGGCGGGCGCGTGGTGGCGCCGCTGGTGCAGGCGGTGACGCAGTGGCAGACGGTGGTCAACGCGCGCGACGCCTGGGGCCGGCTGGACCAGCTGCTTGCCGCCGTGCCGGCGCAGGCCGATGGCATGCCGCTGCCGGCGCCGCGCGGCGCGCTGCAGGTCGAGCAGGTCGTGGCCGGCGCGCCCGGCAACGGCGCGCAGATCCTGCGCGGCGTGGCCTTCTCCCTCGATCCCGGCGAGGTGCTGGCGGTGGTCGGGCCATCTGCTTCGGGCAAGACCACGCTGGCGCGCCTGCTGATGGGCCTGTGGCCGGCCATGGTGGGCAAGGTGCGCCTGGACGGCGCCGACGTCTTCACCTGGAACAAGGGCGAGCTGGGCCCGCACGTGGGCTATCTGCCGCAGGGCGTGGAACTGTTCGACGGCACGGTGGCCGAGAACATCGCGCGCTTTGGCGAGGTGGAGATGCACAAGGTGGAGGCGGCCGCGCGCGCCGTGGGCCTGCACGAGTTCATCCTCTCGCTGCCCCAGGGCTATGACAGCCCGGTGGGGCAGGGCGGGGCGCGCCTGTCGGGCGGGCAGCGCCAGCGCGTGGGCCTGGCGCGCGCGCTCTACGGCGACCCGGTGTTCGTGGTGCTCGACGAGCCCAACTCCAGCCTGGACGACGAGGGCGACGCGGCCCTGGCGCGCGCCATCCTGGCCATGAAGGCGCGCGGCACGACCTTCGTGATCATGACGCATCGCACCAGCGTGCTGGCCGTGGCCGACAAGATGCTGGTGCTGCAGGCCGGCCAGATGCAGGCCTTCGGCCCGCGCGACGAGGTGCTGGCGGCGCTGAACAAGGCGGCGCAGCAGGCGCAGGCCCAACAGGCCCAGCAGGCCCCGGCGCAGCAGCCGCCGGCCGCGGCCCTGGCCCCGCAGAGGCTGCAGGCGGCCGCTGCCTGAGGCGCCCCGAGGCACGCAACGAAAGACGCTTTTTTATGAGCAAACCCGGTTTCTTCTCCCGCAGCGAACTGACGCAGGTGCTGTGGGGCTTCCGCCGCGAATTCATCATGGTGGGCATCTTCAGCATGGTGGCCAACGTGCTCATGCTCTCGCCCACGCTGTACATGCTGCAGGTCTATGACCGGGTGCTGATGAGCAGGAGCGAGCTGACGCTGCTGGCCATGTCGCTGATCACGCTGTTTTTGTTCGGCGTGATGGCGTTCTCGGAGTGGATGCGCTCGCGCGTGCTGGTGCGCTCGGGCGTGCGGCTCGACGCGCTGCTGGGCACGCGGGTGTTCAACGCCAGCTTCGAGTCCTACCTGAACCAGGAGGGCAGCGGCCCGGCGCGCTCGTTTGGCGACCTGATCCAGATTCGCCAGTTCCTGACCGGCCAGGGCATCTTCGCCTTCTTCGACGCGCCCTGGGCGCCGATCTACGTGGCGGTGCTGTTCTTCCTGCACCCCATGCTGGGCTGGATGGCGATTTTCTTCTCGCTGGTGCAGGCGGCGCTGGCCTGGTTCGGGCACCGCCACACGGTGGCGCCGGCCGAGGCCGCCACGCGCGCGGCGGGCGAGACGGGCGCCTTCCTGCAGGCCAAGCTGCGCAATGCCGAGGTGCTCGAATCCATGGGCATGGTGCACAGCCTGCGCGCGCACTGGCAGCGCCGCCACGAGGGCACGCTGGCGCTGCAGTCGGCGTCGCAGTCGCTGGCGCACCGCATCAACGCCTGGAGCAAGTTCATCCGCTATTCGCAACAGTCGCTGGCGCTGGGCGCGGGGGCGCTGCTGGTCATCGAGGGGCAGCTCTCGCCCGGCGGCATGATCGCCTCCAACGTGCTGATGACGCGGGCGCTGGCGCCCATCGACATGCTGGTGGCCACCTGGCGCCAGTACATCGGCGCGCGCCTGGCCTTCGGGCGCCTGGAGGCGCTGCTGCGCGAGCACCCCGAGCGCGACCCGGCGCTGTCGCGCGTGGCGCCGCAGGGCACGCTGGTGCTGAAAGGTGTGGTGGCCAGCGCGCCGGGCCGCGCCGAGCCCATCCTCAAGGGCGTGAGCACGGCGGTGGCCGCGGGCACGGTGACGGTGGTGCTGGGCCCTTCGGGCTCGGGCAAATCGACGCTGGCGCGCTGCATGGTCGGCATCTGGCCGGGCGCGGCGGGCGAGGTGCTGCTCGACGGCCTGCCCCTGTCGGGCTGGGACCGCACCGAGCTGGGCCCGCACATCGGCTACCTGCCGCAGGACGTGGAGCTGTTCGAGGGCAGCATCGCCGAGAACATCGCCCGCCTGGGCGAGGTGGACTCGGACAAGGTCATCGCCGCCGCCCGCGGCGCCGGGCTGCACGAGATGATCCTGCGCTTCCCCAAGGGCTACGACACGCCCATGGGCGAGGCCGGCGGCCTGCTGTCGGGCGGCCAGCGCCAGCGCATCGGCCTGGCGCGCGCCATCTACGGCAACCCCGTGCTGGTGGTACTGGACGAGCCCAACGCCAACCTGGACGACGCGGGCGAGCAGGCCCTGGTGCGCGCCGTGCACCAGCTCAAGGAGCGCGGCTGCACGGTGGTGCTGATCACCCACCGCCCGGGCATTCTGGCGGTGGCCGACCGCCTGCTGCTGCTGCAAAACGGCACGGTGCAGGCCGACGGCCCGCGCGACGAGGTGCTGGCCGCGCTGCGGGAGCGCCAGGCGCGGCAGGCTCAAGGATCACAGCAGGCCGCCCCGGCGGGCGGGCAGGGCGGCGCCGTCACGGTGGCGCCGCAGGCGGCGTGAGGGCGGAAGGCGCCATGGCTGATTTTGTTTTGATAGCTGCATGCCCTTTGCTGGCAAGGGCTAGGCCTGGTTTTCATGGTGATTTCCCTGGCGGCTCCCTCGCCCCCTCGGGGGAGAGGGCAGGGGTGAGGGGGCATGCAAGCACGGCACCCGCCATGAGCCAGCAGCAGACACCCTCACCCCCGCCCTCTCCCGCACGCGGGAGAGGGAGTGCATGCAGGCCGATCGCGCATTTGCACCCTTCCTTCTCCTTCCCGCGCCCCCGAACCCCTTCGCTTGGCACACACTGACATGGCTACCCCCTCCCTTCCTTCCCCCCGCCCCGCGCCCGGCACGCCGACGGCCCGCCCCGGCGACGCGCCCGCCGCCCCCCCCGCTGCCGCCGAGGCCCGCCGCGCCGGGCGCATCGGCCTGCTGGCGCTGGCCATCGGCTTTGGCGGCTTCCTGCTGTGGGCGGCCTTTGCGCCGCTGGACGAGGGCGTGCCCGGGCAGGGCGTGGTCGCCATCGACACCAAGCGCAAGGCGGTGCAGCACCTGTCGGGCGGCATCGTCAAGGAGGTGCTGGTGCGCGAGGGCCAGCAGGTGCGCGAGGGCGACCCGCTGATCCGCCTGGACGAGGCCGTGGTGCGCGCCAACCATGAGTCGGTGCGCCAGCGCTACCTGGGCCTGCGCGCCATGCAGGGCCGGCTGATGGCCGAGCAGTCGGGCGCGGGCAAGGTCCGCTTCCACCCCGACCTGGAAAAAGCCGCCTCCGACCCGCTGATCCGCCAGCAGATGATGAACCAGGAGCAACTGTTCCAGACGCGGCGCAGCCTGCTGCGCTCGGACCTGCAGTCCATCGAGGAGAGCATCCAGGGCCAGCAGGGGCTGCTGACGTCGTACGCCAGCATGCTGGGCAGCCGCCAGAGCCAGCTGTCGCTGGTGCGCGAGGAGCTGTCCAACCTGCGCGGCCTGGTGGCCGAGGGCTACGCGCCGCGCAACCGCCAGCTGGAGCTGGAGCGCACGGTGGCCGACATCAACACGTCGATCGCCGACCTGCAGGGCAATACCATCCGCGCCCAGCGCACCATCGGCGAGCTGCGCCAGCGCGCCACGTCGCGCCAGGCCGAGTACCGCCGCGAGGTGGAGACGCAGCTGGCCGACGTGGACCGCGAGGTGCTGGCCGAGGAGCAGAAGTTCAAGGCGGTGTCGGACGACCTGCGGCGCATCGAGATTAAGGCGCCGGTCGATGGCCAGGTGGTGGGCCTGGCGGTGCAGACCGTGGGCGGCGTGGTGCAGCCCGGCCAGAAGATCATGGACATCGTGCCCGGCAACGAGGACCTGCTGCTGGAGGCGCACGTCGCCCCGCACCTGATCGACCGCGTGCACGCCGGGCTGCCGGTGGACGTGCGCTTCAACTCGTTCGCCCACTCGCCGCAGCTGGTGGTGCAGGGCAAGGTGGTGTCGGTCTCGGGCGACCTGCTGACCGAGCCGCAGACGGGCGCCACCTACTACCTGGCGCGCGTGCAGCTCACGCCCGAGGGCATGAAGACCCTGGGCAAGCGCCAGCTGCAGCCGGGCATGCCGGTGGAGGTGGTGTTCAAAACCGGCGAGCGCTCGCTGCTGACCTATCTGCTGCACCCGCTGCTCAAGCGCATGTCGGCATCGATGAAGGAGGAGTGACATGCGCTGCCTCTCTCGCCTCTCTCTTCTGCCCGGCCTGGCGGGCGCGGCCCTGTGCGGTGCGCTGGCCGCCCCTGCCTGGGCGCTCGACCTGCAGCAGGCCTACGACGCGGCAGTGGCCAACGACGCCACCATCCGCGCGGCCCGCTCGGGCGCCGAGGCGCAGCGCGAGCGGCTGCCGCAGGCGCTGTCGCAGCTGCGGCCCAACGTCTCGTTCAGCGCCGGGCGCAACTACAACGACCTGATCAGCGAGGGCCGCGGCCCGTTCGGCCAGGACGTGCGGACCCAGACGCATTACTTCTCGGGCAACCAGACGCTGTCGGTGCGCCAGCCGCTGTACCGCCCCTACCTGATGGCCCAGGTGCGCCAGGCCGAGGCGCAGGTCGAGAGCGCCGAAGCCGACCTGGCGCGCGACGAGCAGAACCTGGTCGTGCGCGTGGGCGAGGCCTATTTCGAGGCGCTGCTCACGCGCGAGCAGCTGGCGCTGGTGCTGGCGCAGAAAGAGGCCTACGGCACGCAGCTGGACGCTGCGCGCAAGTCCCTCCAGGCTGGCAGCGGCACCCGTACCGACATCGACGAGGCCCAGGCGCGGCTCGACCTGACCGTGGCACAGGAGATGGAGGCGCGCCAGAACGAGGTCTATACGCGCCGGCGCCTGGAGGTGCTCACGGGCCAGGCGGTCGAGCAGCTGGCGGGCCTGGACGGCGAGCGCTTTGCGCCGCAGCAGCCTGTGCCCGCGTCGGTGGACGAATGGATCGCCCGAGCCGAGGCCAGCAGCCCCGAGCTGCAGTCGCTGCGCGCCCAGGCGGAGGCTGCCCGCCAGGAGGTGGACAAGGCCCGCGCCGGGCACCTGCCCACGCTGGACGCGGTGGCGCAGTGGTCGCGCACCAGCAGCGACAACGTCAACAGCGTGAACCAGCGCTACGACAACAAGATCATCGGCCTGCAGCTGCAGGTGCCGCTGTATGCGGGCGGCTACGTCAATTCGACCGTGCGCCAGGCCGTGGCCGCGCACGAGCGCGCCCGCGAGCTGCTGGAGGCGGCGCGGCGCGACCTGGGCGTGCGCGTGCACCACGAGTTTCGCGGCATGACCGAGGGCATCCTGCGCATCGCCGCGCTTGAGCAGGCCGTGCGCTCGGCCGAGCAGGCCGTTCAGTCCAGCCGCAAGTCGCTAGCCGCGGGCGTGCGCACCACGCTGGACGTGCTCAACGCCGAGCAGCAGCGCACCGCCGCGCTGCGCGACCTGGCGCAAGCGCGCTACCTGTACCTGGCCTCGCGCCTGCGGCTGTACGCGCTGTCCGGCGAGGACGCGCAGGCCAGCGTGGCGCAGGCCAATGCCTGGCTGCTGCGCTGAAGCTGCGTCTGAGCCCGCCTGTTGGGTAGGCTGCCAGGCGCCGCCGGCCAGCAGTTAACATCGGTGCCCCATGGTCTGGCTGGCGGTCATAGCTTTCACGATGGCGGCGGTGGCCGCCGGCTTCATCGTGCGCAGCGCGCACCGGCACACCGCCAACTATGGCGAGGACATGCCCCAGCGCTTTCACCTGGGCAACGTGCCCCGGCTGGGTGGCGTGGCGCTGCTGCTGGGCATGGGCGGGGCCTGGTTGCTGGGCATGGCGCGGGCCTACCTGGGCGACCCGGGGTCGCTGCACTTGGGCCCCTGGGTGCTGCTGTGGCTGCTGGCACTGGCGCCGGCCGTGCTGGGCGGCATCGCCGAGGACCTGACGCAACGCCTGACCGCGCGCCACCGGCTGGTGCTCACCGCGCTCACCGGCGCCCTGGCCGTGGGGCTGCTGGACATGGCGGTGCCGCGCATGGGCCTGGCCTGGCTGGACGCGCCCCTGGCCGCCGCGCCCTGGCTGGGCATGGCGCTGGCGCTGCTGGCCGTGGCCGGGCTGCCGCACGCCTTCAACCTGATCGATGGCTACAACGGCCTGGCCGGCATGGTGGCGCTGATCGTCTGCCTGGCGCTGGCGCACGTGGCGCTGCAGGTGGACGACCGGGCCCTGGCCGCGCTGCTGGTCGCCACGGCGGCGGCCACGGCGGGCTTCCTGGTCTGGAACTACCCGCGCGGCCTGCTGTTCGCGGGTGACGGCGGCGCCTACCTGTGGGGCGCGGTGATCGCCCTGGCCAGCGTCAGCCTGGTGCAGCGCAACGCGGCAGTGTCGCCGTGGTTTCCGATGCTGCTGCTGATCTACCCGGTGTGGGAGACGGTGTTCTCCATCTACCGCAAGCTGGTGCGCGGCGTCTCGCCGGGGGTGGCCGACGCGCTGCATTTTCACCAGCTCATCTACCGGCGCATCGTGCGCGGCGTGTTCCACGACGACGCCGCGCGCGACATGCTGATGCGCAACAACCGCACCTCGCCCTATCTCTGGGCCTTCACCGCGCTCACGGTGGTGCCCGCCGTGCTGTTCTGGAACAACACGCCGGTGCTGATCGGCCTGTGCGCGCTGTTCATCGTGTTCTACGTCGCGGCCTACCTGGCCATCGTGCGCTTCAAGGTGCCGGGCTGGCTGCAGTCCTGAGCGGGCTGCGGTCTGGTGCGGGTGCTGCGTTTTCCTCTCGTCCTTCCCACAGGCCATCGACCATGCAAATCGCCCAGCAGACCATCGTGCAGTCGCCGGAAGCCACGCACATCTACCAGTTCGAGGAGGTCTATTCCTTCCGGGCCGCCCAGGAGCAGGCCGAGAAGGCCAAGCTGGATGCCTTCGGCAAGCTGGCCCGGCTCACGCCGTGGAACCGGCCGAAGGAGGACACGGTGCTGCTGGCGCGCAGCGAGTCGCGCATCGAGCCGTTCTGGTGCGTGCAGGCCACGCGCACGGTGGACTACACCTGCAGCGTGCAGTACCCCATCGGCGTGCACAACCCGCACGCGCAGAAGGTGACCCTGCTGGGCCAGGAGTTCGAGCTGGCGCGCACGGGGGACAAAGCCCGCTTCGAGGTGGCGGCGCAGGAGCATTGCCATCGCAAGCTGTCGCACCTGATGTGGCTCGACGGGCTGGAGCGCGCGCACGTCAAGGCCGCCACCCTGCAGGCCTATGCGGAAAAATACCGCTACCACGAGGTGCCCGCGGTGGAGGCCGGCGGCGTGGTGCGGCCCGCGGTGCCCGAGCAGGCCGTGGTGCAGCGGGCCTGCGCCGCGCTCAACGGCCAGGCCATCAACGCCCACTCCATCGGCCAGGACGTGGTGACGCTGGAGAAGCTGTCGCTGTTTCTGCGGCCGGTGTTCGCCTTCGAGTTCGTCTGGTCCAGCGCCGACAAGCGCGGCGTGATCGAGGTCGATGGCCTGACCGGGGCGGTGCAGACCGATGGCAAGTGGTTCGCCGACAAGCTCGACCGCATCCTCACGCGCCAGATGCTGATGAACGCCACCGCCGAGCTGGCCGGCGCGCTGGTGCCGGGCGGCGGGCTGGCGGTGCGCGTCATTGAGCAGCTGGCGGCGCCCTGACGCGCCAGAGCGCCGGCGCTCGCCACCCAGCCACGCGCGCCGGCGCCATGCGCCACAATGCGCCCTCGCTCCGTTCCCCCCTTTTACCCGTTCGTTGCCCATGACCGACCTGCAATCCATCGCCCCGCGCGACAAGGCCGAAATCCTGGCCCAGGCGCTGCCCTACATCCGCAAGTTCCATGGCAAGACCATGGTCATCAAGTACGGCGGCAACGCCATGACCGACCCGGCGCTGCAGCAGGACTTCGCCGAGGACGTGGTGCTGCTGAAGCTGGTCGGCATGAACCCGGTGGTGGTGCATGGCGGCGGCCCGCAGATCGAGCAGGCCCTGAAGCGCCTGGGCAAGAAGGGCGAGTTCATCCAGGGCATGCGCGTGACCGACGCCGAGACCATGGAGGTGGTCGAGTGGGTGCTGGCCGGCGAGGTGCAGCAGGACATCGTGGGCCTGATCAACCAGGTCGGCGGCAAGGCCGTGGGCCTCACCGGGCGTGACGGCGGCATGATCCGCGCGCGCAAGCTGCGCCTGCTGGACAACCACGACCCGGCCGTGGAGCACGACGTGGGCCAGGTGGGCGATATCGTGGCGATCGACCCGAGCGTGGTGAAGGCGCTGCAGGACGATGCCTTCATCCCCGTGGTCAGCCCCATCGGCTTTGGTGAGGACAACGAGAGCTACAACATCAACGCCGACGTCGTCGCCAGCCGCCTGGCCACGGTGCTCAAGGCCGAGAAGCTGCTGCTGCTTACCAACATCCCGGGCGTGCTGGACAAATCAGGCGAGCTGCTGACCGAGCTGACCTCGCAGCAGGTCGATGCGCTGATCGCCGACGGGACGATCTCCGGCGGCATGCTGCCCAAGCTGGCCGGCGCCATCGACGCGGCCAAGGCAGGCGTCAACGCGGTGCACATCGTCGATGGGCGCGTGCCGCACTCGATGCTGCTGGAGATCCTGACGGACCAGGCCTACGGCACCATGATCCGCAGCGAATAAATGTAGGGATTTCCGGGCGTAGCTATTGATTGCAACAACTCCAGGTTTGATGTGATGTCTCCTCCCTCTCTTTTCCGGGTGAGGGTGGGGAGCAAAGGCCAGTTCCACCCTGCAGGGCGCTGGCCATCCTGTTTTTTCTGCCTGACGCGTTTCTCGCTGCCATGTATCTGAACCAGCTGCTGCAACGCCAAAACAACAATTTCGACCTGATCCGTTTGATCGCCGCCTGCATGGTGATCTACGGACACGCACCCGCGATGCTGCCTGCAGGGCAGGAGGGTGACTTTGTGGCTCGCTGGCTCACTTTCGATTACAGCGGCTCCCTGGCGGTGAAGATTTTTTTCTTTCTCAGCGGCCTGGTGGTGACCAACAGCCTGCTGCAAAAAAGGAGCGTGACGCAATTCGTTCTGGCGCGGGTGTTCCGCATCTGGCCCGCCTTGATTGTTGTGGTGCTTGTTTGTGCCCTGGTTCTTGGTCCGTGGTTGACGAATCTGCCGTGGAGCACCTATTTTCAGTCTTCTGGGGTCTGGAGCTACGTTCGAGGCAACCTGACGATGCATCCGCATTACGAGTTGCCAGGGGTCTTCGTGGGCCAGGTGTCCCAGGTGATCAATGGCTCGTTATGGAGCATTCCATACGAAGTGGACGCGTACATCGTACTGATCGCTTTATTTGCTCTGGGCTTGCATCATTACCGCCTGATTGCAACCTTGGTCGTGGCATTGATCATTTTGGATCCGCTCACGGGTAACCAGCTTATTTTCACCTGGCGGCCCCGGCAGCTCTCCATTGATTCCCTGGCGCCGTGCTTTGCCTTCGGAGCGTTGCTCGCTTTATGGAAGGATAAAATCCATATCAATGCGACTCCCGCAGTGGGTGCATTTATATTGTTCCTGGCTTTCAAGCAAAGTGCCCACGCGCCGTATTTGCTTTATGCCGCATTGTTTCTCGGCCTGCTGTATTTGTGCAGCCTCCCTGCGGTGCTGGCGTTGCGCCTGCCAGTCGATGCTTCGTATGGGATTTACCTGTGGGGCTGGCCGGTGCAACAGGTGCTGGCCTTGAATTTTCCCCAGCAGGGGCTGCTTTTTCACAGGGCTTCAGCGATGCTGCTGGCAGCCCTTCTCGGAGTGCTGTCGTGGTACCTCATCGAGAAACCGGCCATAAGGCTCGGGCAGCGACTGCATGGTGTGCTCCTGCGAAGCAGACCAGGGAGCGGCAGCGTCGAAGTCCAGGTACAGAACAGCCTGTCCAAGGAAGTCGGGAGCGCGTGAAGCACGGCAGAAATTTTTGCTGAAAGGCGAGGATTGATCAGGCGCGTGCCGCCTGAAGCCCCGTAGCGGGCACAGGGCAGCACCCGATCTAGGGGTTTACCCTTGGCTCGACCAACGACTTGCTGAACGGCTGGTCAGACGGAAGGCTTTTGTGCAAAATAGAACGATCGTTCGTTTTATTGCACCCATGCCGGCTTCCCCGTCCCCTCTCTCCAAGCCCTCGCGCTCCACGCGCCGCGAAGGTGGGTCCATGCACAAGGGTCAGCAGACCAAGGCGGCGATCATCGACGCCGCCCTGGGCCTGGCCGCGCACATCGGGCTGGAGGGGCTGTCCATCGGCGCGCTGGCCGATGTGACGGGCATGAGCAAGTCGGGCGTGTTCGCCCACTTCGGTTCGCGCGAGGAGCTGCAGATCTCCGTCGTCCGCGAATACCACCACCGCTTCGAGCAGGAGGTGTTCTTCCCGGCGATGGACGAAGAGCGCGGCCTGCCGCGGCTGCGCGCCATGTTCGCGCACTGGATGCAGCGCACCTCCATCGAGATCGATTCGGGCTGCATCTACATCAGCGGCGCCGTCGAGTTCGACGACCGCGAGGGCCCCGTGCGCGATGCGCTGGCCGGCTCGGTGCTGGTCTGGATGGCCGCCATGCGCCGCGCCATCCAGCAGTGCAAGGAATGCGGCCAGCTGCGCGCCGACGTGGACGAGCAGCAGATGCTGTTCGAGATCCACGGCCTCATCCTGGCGCTGCACTACGAGGCGCGCTTTTTGAAAACCCCCGGCTCCATCGACCGCGCCAACCGGGGTTTCGACAACATCCTGGCGCGCTACAGCCCCTGAGCGGCTGCGCGCCGGCCACGCTTTTTCTTTCCCTTTCCCACCACCGTTTTTCTCCAGGAGTGCGCCCATGCCCATCTACACGCCCCCGCTGCGCGACATGCAATTCGTGCTGCACGAAGTCTTCAAGGTCACCGACGAGTTCCAGGCCATGCCGGCGCACGCCGAGGTGGACAAGGACACCATCAACGCCGTGCTGGAGGAAGCCGGCAAGTTCGCCGCCGGCGTGGCCTTCCCGCTGAACATCAGCGGCGACGAGGAGGGCTGCAAGCTGGACGTGCAGACGCACGAGGTCACGCCCCCGAAGGGCTTCAAGGAGGCCTACCGCCAGTACGTGGAAGGTGGCTGGCCGGCGCTGTCGTGCGACCCCGAGTTCGGCGGCCAGGGCCTGCCGCATACGGTGAACCAGTGCCTGTACGAGATGCTCAACAGCGCCAACCAGGCCTGGACCA
>NZ_DAMCAM010000023.1:0-45072 GCF_032059615.1 Melaminivora sp.
CTGCCGCCGCTGCGCAGGCGGCTGCCGATGAGCCCGCCACACGCCGCGCACCGCGCCGCGCCCGGGGCGGGCGCCGCGGCGCACCTGTGCAGCCGCAGGCCCCCGTCGCCCAGACCCCGGCCGCCCGCCGGGCGCAGCACCCGCTGCTGGCCCAGCTGGCTCAGTGGCATCCCAGGCTTTTTGGCGAGCAGCCGCTGCCGCTCAAGCGCGGCATCTTCCACGACCTGCTGGCCGCACACGGCGAGGCGCTCGACAAGGACGCGCTCAAGGTGGCGATGGCCATCCACACGCGCTCCACGCGCTACCTGAACGCCGTGGCCAGCGGCCAGGCCCGGCACGACCTGCAGGGCCAGCGCGTCGAGGCCATGGCGCCCGAGCACATCCACCATGCGCTGCTGGAGGTCTTTCGCCGCCGTCGCCCGCGCGAGGGCGAAGACCTGACGGCGCGGCTGCGCCGGCGCATCGCCCAGGCGTTCGAGGCCAGCGGGCTCACGCGCGAGGCCTACGACGCGCTGGTGCGCGGGCGCGACGAGCAGGCCAATGCCCTGCTGGACGAGGCCTTTGCCGAAGTGGCCGAGCGTGACGCCCGGGCCGAGGCGCTGCTGCGCGCCTTCGAAGCCAGCGGCGCCACGCCCGAGCACTTTGCCGACATGTACGGCATGGAGCGCGGGCAGGTGGCGCAGCAGCTGGCGCGAGCCCGCCGCCTGCGCGAGCCCGCCCCGGCGCAGGAGGGAGCGCCTGCGCCGGAAGACGCGTCCGGCGAGATCGCGGCAGAACAGCCACTGGCCGCCGACCCGAACGCCGCGGCCTGAACGCCCGCCATCACAGCGCGCCCGCCGGCCCTGCCCGCGGGCCGTGGGCGCTGGGGCGTCAGCGGCTGCCCGTGCCGGACGCCGCACCGCCCGGGTTGCCCGAAGCCGCGCCCGAGGCATTGGGATTGCCGGCCGTCGTGCCGCCCGCGCCAGGGCTGCCTGCGGTCGTGCCCGTCGTGCTCGGGCTGTCGCCGCCGGTGGCTCCACTGGCGGTGCGGTTGCCGGACACGGCGCCCGAGGCGCTCGCATCCCCGGTGCCCGGGCCCATGAGGCTCGGGGCGCTGGTGCTCGTGCCGGCCGGGTTGACCGCGGCGCGCTCGCCCTGCGTGGGCGCGGGTACCGGGGCAGCATCACCCTGCGCGGGGCTGCGGTTGCCCTCGGACGGGGTGGCCGGGTCCGAAGGCAGGGGCTCGGGCGGCGTGATGCCGGGCGGCGGGTTGTCGGCCTGGCCGGTCGTGGGGGTGCTGGCAGGCGCGGGAACCGGGGCGGCAGCCGGGGATGCGGCCGGCTCCAGCGTGGCCGGGGCGGGCGGAGGCGGCTGGTCGCGGCGGTCGCAGCCGGCCATCAGCGCGGCCGCTGCCGCCAGGCCCAGGACGAGGGTCCAGCGCGCTGCCGGCGCACGGGGGGAGGAAGGGATGGGTTGGCCCAGGGGCATGGCGCTCTCTCCTGTAGGGGTGGTAAAGGGTCCCGGGCATCTTGGGCCAGGGCCGGCCCCGGCGCGAAGAGTGCCGCGGCGACCGCCGCTGTAGGGGCGGCGCGCGTGGTCCTGTAGGCGCGTCCCGGCGCCTCAGCGCCGCAGGGCAGCCAGCAGCGCCGCGCCCACCACCAGCGCGCCGCCCGCCAGCGTGCGCGCCGTGGGCGCGCTGCTGCCGGCCAGCATGGAGGAGCCGCTGGCAAACACCACCTCCGAGAGCATGACCACCGCCGTGGTGCCGGCTGCCAGGCGCGAGGCACCGTACTGCAGGGCCCAGTTGCCCAGCATCAGCAGCGCCGCCAGCCCCACTGCCACCCCGGCCCAGGCCAGGTCGAACGGCGGCAGCGCCGGCACCGCGCCCAGCGCCTGGCCAGCCAGCGCGGCGGCAAAAGCCATGGCCATGCAGCCGCCGAACATGGTCGCCATGCGCGCCTGCCCCGGGATGCCCTGGAAGCGGCGCAGCAGCACGTTGGTGAGCGCGAACATGAAGCCGCCCAGCAGCGCCAGCGCGTCGGCCAGGCCCAGCGCCGCGCCCAGGCGCTCGGCTCCGCCGCGCTCGGGCCACAGCACCAGCAGCACTCCGGCAAAGGCCAGGGCGAGGCGCGCCAGCGCCACGCGCGTGGGCCGCTCGCCCAGGATGCGCCAGGCCAGCAGCACGGCCCAGGCGGGCATCAGGTAGAACAGCAGGATGACGCGCACCACGTCGCCAATGCCGATGGCCCAGTTGAAGGCCACGTTGTTCACGCCCGAGCTGGCCGCCAGCAGCAGCAGGGCCGGCCCAGCGGCGCGTACCTGGCTCCAGACACCCGGGCGCAGCGCGGTGAGACCGGCCAGGATGAGCGCGTACATCAGCGCCGTGGCCCACAGCGGATGCAGGCCGGCGGCAAGCATCTGGCGAAACGGCCACCAGGCCAGGCCCCAGATCAGGGCGTTGGACAACAGGGCCAGGACGGGAAGCGGTGAATGCATGCAAAAAGTGCCGCGAGCCCTTGGTCTACAAGGACTTGCAGCTATCAAAATTGAATTGCCCTGGCGCCGCCGCCCCGGTCTTCAGTGCGTGTCGTGCCGGGCGATGCGCAGCAGCTGCGCCATCTCCTCGGGGTGGCGCTGCAGGTTGTTGCGGTGCCAACGCCCGATCAACGCCATGACGACGGCCACCAGCAGCCCGAAGGTGCCGATGGCGCCAAAGGCCGACAGGCCGAAGCTGGTGGACAGGCTGTAGAACGCACCCATGCCCAGGATGGCGGCCTGCTCGTTGAAGTTCTGCACGGCGATCGAGCGGCCCGCACCCATGAGGTTGTGGCCGCGGTGCTGCAGCAGGGCGTTCATGGGCACCACCAGAAACCCCCCCAGGCCGCCGAGCACGATCAGGAACGGAATGGCCAGCCAGATGCTGTGGATGGCGTTCATCAGGATGACCAGCAGGCCCATCGCGATGCCCAGCGGGATGACGCGCGTGGCATTGTCCAGGCGCATGCGCATGGAGGCGAGCACGGCGCCGGCGGCCGTGCCGATGGCCACCACGCCGACCAGGGCCGAGGCCTTGGTGGTGCTGTAGCCGAGCGCCGCGGCGCTCCAGGCCAGCACGATGTAGCGCAGGTTGCCCGACACGCCCCAGAACAGCGTGGTGGTGGACAGCGAGATCTGGCCCAGCTTGTCGCGCCACAGCCGGCCGTTGCAGACCCAGAAGTCGGGCAGCAGCGCCAGCGGGTTGGGCGGCATGGGACGCATCTCCACCCCGGTGTGCGGGATGCGCAGGTTGAACCACGCCGCCAGGGCGTAGACGGGCAGCAGCGCCATGATGGCGGCCTCGGCCGGCAGGTCGATGCCGAAATCGAGCACCGGGAAGTCGAAGGCCAGCAGCACGCTGGAGATGTGCGGCGCCACCAGCTGCCCGCCCACCAGCACGCCCAGGATGATGGAGGCAATCGTCAGCCCCTCGATCCAGCCGTTGGCCTGCACCAGCTGCGAAGCCGGCAAGAGCTCGGTCAGGATGCCGTACTTGGCCGGCGAGTACGCCGCCGCGCCCAGGCCGACCACGGCGTAGGCCAAGAGCGGGTGCGAGCCGTAGAGCATCATCAGGCAGCCCACCATCTTGATGGCGTTGCTCAGCAGCATGACGCGGCCCTTGGGCTGGGAGTCGGCGAACGCGCCGACAAAGGGCGCCAGCACCACGTAGAACAGCGCGAACATGGGCACCAGGGCGGCGCGCTGCCATTCGGGGGCTCCGCCGGTGCGCAGCAGTTCCACCGCGGTCACGAACAGGGCGTTGTCGGCCAGCGAGCTGAAGAACTGCGCCGACATGATGGTGTAGAAACCGCGCTTCATCGGGGGCGTGTTGCTCCATCAGACGCACTGATGGACGTTGAAAACTCCAGAGACTCCGAGGAGCGACGGGCGGTTATATCACGGGGGTGGCGGGGGGCGATGCCACAATGGCCGGGCCGATTTTGGCGAAACCACTGCAGCCATGCCGCGCCCCATCCACGCCACCATCCACACGGCCGCATTGCGCGCCAACCTCGAGCGCGCGCGTGCCGCCGCACCCGACGCGCGCGTCTGGGCGGTGGTCAAGGCCAATGCCTACGGGCACGGCATCGAGCGGGTGCACGAGGCGTTCCTGGCGGCCGACGGTTTCGCGCTGCTGGACCTGCAGGAGGCCGAGCGCGTGCGCCAGCTTGGCTGGCGCGGGCCCATCCTGCTGCTGGAGGGCGTGTTCGAGCCGCGCGACCTGGAGCTGTGCTCGCGCCTGGGCCTGTGGCATGCCGTGCACTGCGACGCGCAGATCGACTGGCTGGCGGCGCACAAGACGCACGCCCCGCACCGGGTCTTCCTGAAGATGAACTCGGGCATGAACCGGCTGGGATTTCCCGCGCAGCGCTTTCGCGCCGCCTGGGCGCGGCTGTCGGCGCTGCCGCAGGTCGAGGAGATCTCGCTGATGACGCATTTCTCCGACGCCGACGGCGAGCGCGGCATCGCCCACCAGCTGCACGCCTTCAGCCAGGCCACGGCCGACCTGCCGGGCGAGCGCAGCCTGTGCAACAGCGCCGCCCTGCTGCGCCACGGCCTGCAGGCCGCCGTGCGCCAGGACTGGGTGCGCGCCGGCATCGCGCTGTACGGCAGCGCGCCCGACCATCCGGCGCAGACGGCCGGGCACTGGGGCCTGGCGCCGGGCATGACGCTGTCCTCGCGCCTGATCGGCGTGCAGGAGCTGCGGCCCGGCGACACCGTGGGCTACGGCTCGCTGTTTCGTGCCGAGGCGCCGCTGCGCATCGGCGTGGTCGCCTGCGGCTACGCCGACGGCTACCCGCGCCACGCCGGCACCGGCACGCCGGTGCTGGTGGACGGGGTGCGCACGCGCACCGTCGGGCGGGTCAGCATGGACATGATCACCGTGGACCTCACGCCGGTGCCCGGGGCCGGCCCGGGCAGCGAGGTGACGCTGTGGGGCCGCGCCAGCACCGGTGCCGTGCTGCCCATCGACGAGGTGGCGCAGGCCGCGGGCACGGTGGGCTACGAGCTCATGTGCGCTTTGGCGCCGCGCGTGCCGGTGGCCGCGGACGCGGACTGATCGCCGAGGAGCAGGGCCGGCAGGCCGGATCGGGCCAAAAACCCTTTTCTGGGAATTGTCTTTGCCTTGCCGCAGATCAAGCGGCGGGTTCGGGCTTACCCGAAAAATGGGGCGGCGTTGCCAAGATCAGCGCCTGACATCCACAACAACCTTTCTGGAGCGCCCCCATGCGTCAAAAGCCCCGTTCCCTCCTTCGTGCCACGCGTTTTGCGCTGGGCAGCGTCTTCGCGGCAGCACTGCTGGCCGCAGCCCCGGCGCACGCGCAGGAGCCCGTGCAGCCCATCGAGGCGCCCAAGTCCGTCAACGCCGCGCAGGCAGAGCTTGGCAAGAAGCTGTGGTTCGACCCGCGCCTGTCGCGCTCGGGCTTCATCTCGTGCAACTCCTGCCACAACCTGAGCATGGGCGGCTCGGACAACCTGAAGACCTCCATCGGCCACAACTGGCAGAAGGGTCCCATCAACTCGCCCACGGTGCTCAACTCCAGCCTGAACGTGGCGCAGTTCTGGGACGGCCGCGCCAAGGACCTGCGCGAGCAGGCCGGCGGCCCCATCGCCAACCCGGGCGAGATGGCCTTCACCCATGACCTGGCCATCGGCATGCTGCGCTCCATCCCGCAGTACGTGGCCGAGTTCCAGCAGGTCTTCGGCCACGACCGCCTGACCATCGACGAGGTGACCACGGCCATCGCCGCCTTCGAGGAGACCCTGGTCACGCCGAACGCGCGCTTCGACCAGTGGCTCAAGGGCGACAAGAAGGCCATCAACGACCAGGAGCTGCGCGGCTACCAGCTGTTCAAGAGCGCCGGCTGCGTGGCCTGCCACAACGGCCCCAACCTGGGCGGCACGTCGTTCCAGAAGATGGGTCTGGTCGAGCCCTACAAGACCGACAACCCGGCCGAGGGCCGCTTTGCGGTGACCGGCAATGACGCCGAGCGCTTCAACTTCAAGGTGCCGACGCTGCGCAACGTGGAGCTGACGTATCCCTACTTCCACGACGGCGCGGCCGACACGCTGGCGCAGGCCGTGGACACCATGGGCCGCATCCAGCTGGGCAAGACCTTCACCACGCAGGAGAACGCCGACATCGTCGCCTTCCTGAAGACGCTGACCGGCGAGCAGCCGCAGATCGTGCTGCCCATCCTGCCGCCGTCCAGCGACAAGACCCCGCGCCCGCGTCCGTTCGACTGAGCGCGCCGCCGCAGCGCAAAAAAAGGCCCCGGCAAGGCGGGGCCACTTTCAGGAGCCGGGCCCGCGAGGGCGCCGGCTTTTTTGTGTGGGCTACATGCGCGCCGGCAGGGCCGTGACGATGGCCGGGAAGAACCACAGGAGGGTCAGCGCCAGCACCATCAGCAGGAAGTAGGGCGCGCACACGCTGGCGATGTAGGTGATCTGCTTGCCCGTCATGCTCTGCAGCACGAACAGGTTGAAGCCCACGGGCGGGGTGATCTGCGCCGTCTCTACCGTGATGACCAGGAAGATGCCGAACCACAGCGGGTCGATGCCCGCGGCCTGCACGATGGGCAGCACCACGCTGATGGTCAGCACGATGGTGGAGATGCCGTCCAGGAAGCAGCCGACCAGGATGTAGAACAGCCCCAGCACGACGATCAGCATGGCCGGCGAGAGATTGAGACTGCCGACGAATTCGGCCATCTGGCGCGGCAGGCCGATGTAGCCCATGGCCAGCGTCATGAAGGCGGCGCCAGCCAGGATCAGCGCGATCATGCAGTACAGGCGCGTCGCGCCCATCAGCGAGGCCTTGAAGTTCTCCCAGGTCAGCGCGCGCTGCCAGGCCGACAGCACCAGCGAGCCGACCACGCCGATGGAGGCCGCCTCGGTGGCGGTGGCGATGCCGGTGTAGATGCTGGCAATCACGCTGAGGATCAAGAGCACCACCGGAATCAGGTGACGCGCCTCATGCAGCTTCTGCGTGAAGGTCAGCTGCGTGTCGGCCTGGGGCACCTGCTCGGGGTGGCGCAGCGCCCACAGCATGATCCAGCCGCTGAACAGGGCCGCCAGCAGCAGGCCCGGCAGCACGCCGGCCATGAACAGCTTGGAGATCGACAGCTCGGCCGAGACGCCATAGACGATCAGGATGATGGAGGGCGGGATCAAGAGGCCGAGCGTGGCCGGTCCGCCCAGCGAGCCGATGATCTGCGCCTCGCTGTAGCCGCGCCGCTGCAGCTCGGGGATGTTCATCTTGCCCACGGTGGCGCAGGTGGCGGCCGACGAGCCCGAGACGGACGCGAAGATGGTGCAGCCGATGACGTTGGTGTGCAGCAGACGCCCGGGCAGGGCGTTGACCCAGGGCGCCAGGCCCCGGAACATGCTCTCGGACAGATTGGTGCGGTAGAGGATCTCGCCCATCCAGACGAACAGTGGCAGCGCCGTGAGCGTCCAGCTGCTGGCCGAGCCCCAGATGGTCATGGCCATGGCGTCGCCCGCGGCGCGCGCGGTGAAGAACTCCATGCCGAACCAGGCCACGCCCGCAAGCGTCAGGCCCACCCACACGCCGCCACTGAGCAGTGCCAGCAGCACCACCGTCAGCATGACGCTGGCAAAGATCTCATTCATGGTGTGCGTCCTCCACGCTGCGCGGGGTGCGGCGGCCTAGCAGCTCCAGCACCAGCTCGTCGCAGAAGGCGATGAAAAACACGAAGGTGCCTGCCGCCATGGTCAGTTGCGGGATCCACAGCGGCGTGGCGTCGATGCCCATGGAGACGTCGCCGATCTCCCAGGACTGCCACACCAGGTGCGCCGAGTACCAGGCGAGGAACGCCGACAGCGCCGTGGCGATCGCCAGCGCCAGCACCTCGGCCACCTTCGCGGCGCGCCCGCGCAGCATGCCGATGAACAGGGTGACACGGATGTGTTCGCCCTTCTTGAGGGTGCCGGCCAGGGCCATGAAGCCGGCGCCGGCCATGGCGTAGCCGGCGTAGGAGTCGGAGCCGGGCGCGGCAAAGCCCAGCAGGCGGCTGGCGATGGTGAGCAGCACCATGGCCAGCACGCCGATCATGCAGAGGCCAGCCAGCCAGGCGCTGGCGGCGTAGAGGCCATCGAGCAGTTTGCGCATGGGGAGGGAAGCGGGTTGTCGGACAAAAAAAGCCCCCGGCAGGTCTGCACAGGGGGCTGCTTGCGGTCGCTTGCGGACCTGCGGTGGGGGCTTATTTGCCGCCGGTGCGGAAGGCCTCCAGCACGGCCTTGCCGTCAGGGCCGGCCTTGTCCGCCCATTCCTGCACCACGGTCTCGCCCACCTTGGCCAGGTCGGTCATGAGCTGGGCCGAGGGCTCCTCGACCTTCATGCCGCCATCGCGCAGGACCTGCAGCGAGCGCTCGTCCACCTTGCGCGACTCGGCCCAGCCGCGCTCCTCGGCCGCGGCCGCGGCCTTCAGGACGGCCTGCTGGTGCTCCTTGCTCAGGGCGAGGAAGGCCTTCTTGTTCACCGTGACGGCGTTCTTCGGGATCCACGCGCGCACGTTGTAGAAGTGCTTGAGGTTCTCGTAGAGCTTGTTGTCGGCGCCGGTGGCGCTGGAGGTGATCAGGCCTTCGATCACGCCGGTGGCCAGGGCCTGCGACAGTTCCGCTTCCTGGATGGTCACGGGCTGGGCGCCCACCAGCTCGCCGATGCGCGCCGTGGTAGGCGAGTACACGCGCCACTTCAGCCCCTTCAGGTCGGCGGCCGAGCGGATGGGCTTGTTGCTGTAGATGCTCTGGGGCGGCCAGGCAACCGAATACAGCAGCACCTGGCCCTGCTTGTCCAGGAGCTTTTGCAGGTGGGGCTTCTGCGCCTGGTAGAGCTTGTAGGCTTCTTCGTAGTTCTTGACCAGGAAGGGCAGGCCGTCCAGGCCGAACATCTGCGCTTCGTTCTGGAAGCTCACCAGGAAGAACTCGCCCATCTGCGCGTTGCCGGTCTGCACGGCGCGCTTGATCTCGGGCATCTTGAACAGCGAGGCGCCGAAGTGCGGCGTGATCTTGAGCGCGCCGCCGGTGGCCGCGTCCACGTCCTTGACGAACTGCTCGTTGTTCTTGGAGTGGAAGTTGAACGCCGGGTAGGCGGTGGCGAAGTCCCATTTGGTCTGGGCGACGGCGGTGGTGCCCAGGCACAGGCCGGTGGCCAGGGCGGCGGTGGCGCAGAAGATGCGGCGTTTCATGGGTGTCTCCTTCGGCCGCGCACGGGGCGGCTCAAACGCAG
The DNA here is from genome assembly GCF_032059615.1 of Melaminivora sp. Taxonomy (NCBI): domain Bacteria; kingdom Pseudomonadati; phylum Pseudomonadota; class Betaproteobacteria; order Burkholderiales; family Comamonadaceae; genus Melaminivora; species Melaminivora sp. The sequence continues at coordinate 9,269 of NZ_DAMCAM010000023.1, forward strand.
GGGGATGGGTACGACAAAAGTCTGCAAGCGGAAGTTATCAGATTCACGGGCAAAGACACTTAGGGTTTTCAACAATGCTCGATGTTTGTTAGGACGCTAACTTCCAATCGTTGAAATTAAAAACAGTTTTTGTTCAACAATAAGCGGCGTCCAATGGCCGCGAAACGCCGGGCCGGCCGCTTCAGGCCACTTGGCGCGCATACACCGCCAGCACCATGCGTTCGGACTGCACCAGGTAGCCCTCCAGCTCCCGGGCGGCGGCGCCGGTCTGGCCTTCCATGAACAGTTGCAGCAGGCGGGCGTTGTGGTCCACGTAAGGGGCATGCAGGTATTCCGGATCGTCCAGCAGGCCGAAGGCCAGGCGCAGCTCGGCCGCCAGGTGCTCGAACATGGCCGACAGGCGTTCGCTGTCGGCCAGCGCGACGATGGCCGCGTGGAACGCCATGTTGGCCGTGCCCACGGCGCGCCAGTCGCGTGCCTGGCTGGCCTGCTGGCCGTCCTCCACGGCGCGCTGCATCTGCTTGTGCGCCGGGTGCAGCGGCCAGGCCTTCTCCAGCGACTGGCACTCAATCAGCCGGCGCACGCGGTAGATGTCGATGATGTCGGCGATGGAGGGCACAACCACCGACACGCCCCGGTTGGGTGCGTGGTGCAACAGCCCTTCCTTGATCAGGATGCGGAACACCTCGCGCAGCGTGTTGCGCGAGATGTCCAGCTGCTGGCTCAGCTGTGCCTCCGACAGGTGCTGGCCGGCGCGCAGCTCGCCGTGGATGAGTTGCTGGCGGATGGTGTGCGCCACCGTGTCGGCCAGGCTGGACGGGGCGGCGGGGCGGGCGGGCAGGTGCCTCTGGGGCATGGAAGGGGCTCCGGAAGAGGGCGGGTTGTTCAACAACCCTGCAGTGTTTTTTGACGAATCACAGGATACAAGATGGACATCAACAGCGATCTGGGTGAAAGCTTCGGCGCCTGGCGCATGGGCGACGACGCCGCCCTGCTGGACGTAGTCACCAGCGCCAACGTGGCCTGCGGCTTCCACGCGGGCGACCCGGCCGGCATCCTCGACACCCTGCATGCCGCCGCCGAGCGCGGCGTGGTCGTGGGCGCGCACGTGGCCTACCCCGACCTGGTGGGCTTCGGGCGGCGCAACATGGACCCGACCAGCCGCGAGCTGCAGGCCGACGTGATCTACCAGATCGGCGCGCTGCAGGGCCTGGCCGCGGCTGCCGGCACGCGGGTGCGCTACGTCAAGCCGCACGGCGCGCTCTACAACACCATCGCCCACGACGAGCACCAGGCGCGCGACGTGATCGCCGCCATCCGGGCGGTGGACCCCGGCCTGACGCTGATGGCGCTGGCCGGCTCGCCCCTGATCCGGTGGGCGCGCGACGCCGGTCTGCGCGTGGTGGCCGAGGCCTTTGCCGACCGCGCCTACAACGACGACGGCAGCCTGGTCTCGCGCCGCCAGCCCGGCGCCGTGCTGCACGACGCCGACGCGGTGGCCGAGCGCATGCTGCGCCTGGTGCAGACCGGCCGGCTCACGGCCGCGAGCGGGCGCGAGGTGGCGATCGAGGCCGACTCGATTTGCGTGCACGGCGACAGCCCCGGGGCGGTCGAGATGGCGCGGCGCATCCATGCCCGGCTGGTGCAGGCCGGCGTCACCCTCCAGGCGTTTGCCGCATGAGCGGAGCGCACACCATGCGCTGGCTGCCCCTCGGGAGCAGCGCCGTGCTGCTCGAACTCGGCGACCTGGCGCAGGCCATGGCGCTGCACCGCCAGCTCCTGGTCGAGCCCGTGGCCGGCGTCGTGGAGCTGGTGCCGGCCGCGCGCACGCTGCTGCTCAAGCTCGCGCTCGGGCAGAGGGCAGACGCAGCGCTGCAGCAGGCCCTGCAGGCGCGCTGGCAGCGCGCCCGCGCGCATGCGGCCCTGCCCGCCGCCGGGCGCGTGGTGGAGATCGCCGTGCGCTACGACGGCGCCGACCTGCCCGACGTGGCCGAACTGTTGGGCATCAGCGTGCGCGAGGTGATCGCGCGCCATACCGGCCAGCCCTGGCAGGCGGCCTTTGCGGGCTTCGCGCCCGGCTTCGTCTATCTGGCGGGCGGGCACCCGTGCTTTCAGCTGCCGCGCCGGCCCTCGCCGCGCACCCGGGTGCCGGCCGGTTCGGTGGCGCTGGCGGGCCACTTCAGTGCCATCTACCCCCACGCCAGCCCGGGCGGCTGGCAGCTGATCGGCACCACCGACGCGCGCCTGTGGGACTTGCAGCGACCGGGGCCGGCGCTGGTGCAGCCGGGCTTCGAGGTGCAGTTCCGCGACGCTGCCGGGGGTGGACGCATGGTCAGCCTGCCGACGGCCCAGCGGCAGGACGGTGGTGTCGCCGCGCCGGCCGGCGAACTGCCCGCCGCACCGCCCGGCGCGCCCGGGCCGGCGGCTGCCGACCAGACCTTGATCGAGGTGCTGCACCCCGGCCTGCAGACCCTGGTGCAGGACGGCGGACGGCGCGGCCAGGCGGGCCTGGGCATCTCCGCCAGCGGTGCGCTGGACCGGGGCGCCCTGCATGCGGCCAACCGGCTCGTGGGCAACCCGGTGGACACGCCGGCGCTGGAGAACCTGTTGGGCGGCCTGCGCCTGCGCAGTCATGGCCACACCACGCTGGCGGTGGCGGGCGCCGACCTGACCCTGCACGTCGAGACGCTGGACGGCACGCGCCGCACGCTGCGCAGCCCGGCCACCATCGCTTTGAACGATGGCGATGTGCTGACCCTGGCCGCGCCGGAGGCCGGCGTGCGCGCCTATGTGGCGCTGCGCGGCGGCTGGCAGGTCGCGCCCGTGCTCGGCAGCGCCAGCAGCGACACCCTGGCGCGCATCGGCCCGGCGCCCCTGCAGGCCGGCATGCGCCTGGCCGTGGGCGGTGTCGCGCCCGGCCGTCTGCGCGCCGTCGAGCTGCCCGAGGCGGGCGCCGGCCCGGCCCTGCCGCGGCCGGGCGACCGGGTGACGCTGGACGTGCTGCTGGGCCCGCGCACCGACTGGTTCACGCCCGAGGCGGTGGAGCTGCTGCAGCGCCAGGAGTGGCAGGTCACGCCCCAGTCCGACCGCGTCGGCATGCGCCTGCAGGGCGCCGAGCCGCTGGCGCGCGCGCGCACCGAGGAGCTGCCCAGCGAAGGCACGGTGGCCGGCGCCCTGCAGGTGCCCGCCAACGGCCAGCCGCTGCTGTTCCTGGCCGACCACCCGCTGACCATCGGCTACCCCGTCATCGCCACGCTCGCCAGCCACCATCTGGACCGGGCGGCGCAGATCCCCGTGGGCTGCCGGCTGCGCTTTCGCGTGGTCGCGCCCTTTGCCCAGGAAGTATTCCCATGATCACCAAAGTTCTCATTGCCAACCGCGGCGAGGTCGCGGTACGCATCGCACGCGCCTGCCGCGACTACGGCGTGCGCTCCATTGCCGTCTATGCCGACCCCGATGCCGACGCACTGCACGTGCGCGCCGCCGACGAAGCCTGGGCCCTGGCGGGCACGCGCCCGGCCGAAACCTACCTGTCCATCGACCGGCTGCTCGACATTGCCCGCAAGAGCGGCGCCGACGCGGTGCACCCGGGCTACGGCTTCCTGTCCGAGCGCGCCGAGTTCGCGCGCGCGGTGCAGGCGGCGGGCCTGGCCTGGATCGGCCCGCGCCCCGAGACCATCGAGGCCCTGGGCGACAAGGTGGCGGCGCGGCGCATCGCGCAGCAGGTCGGCGCGCCGCTGGTCGCAGGCACGCCCGGGCCGGTCTCCAGCAGCGAGGAGGTGCTGGCCTTCGCGCGCGAGCACGGCCTGCCGCTGGCCATCAAGGCGGCGCACGGCGGCGGCGGGCGCGGCCTGAAGGTGGCCTGGCAGATGGAGGATGTGGCCGAGTTGTACGAATCCGCGGTGCGCGAGGCGACGGCGGCCTTCGGGCGCGGCGAGTGCTATGTGGAGCAGTTCCTCGACCGGCCGCGCCACATCGAGGCCCAGGTGCTGGCCGACCGGCACGGGCAGGTACTGGTGCTGGGCACGCGTGACTGCTCGCTGCAGCGGCGCAACCAGAAGCTGGTGGAAGAGGCGCCGGCGCCGTTCCTGTCCGACGCGCAGCGCGCGCAGATCCACGAGGCGGCGCGCGCCATCTGCCAGGCGGCCGGCTACGAGAGCGCCGGCACGGTGGAGTTCCTGCTCAGCCGCAGCGGGCAGATCTCGTTCCTGGAGGTCAATACGCGCCTGCAGGTCGAGCACCCGGTGACCGAGGAGACCACCGGGGTGGACCTGGTGCTCGAGCAGCTGCGCATCGCCGACGGCCTGCCACTGCAGTGGACCGAGACGCCGCCCGCGCGCGGGCACAGCATCGAATTTCGCATCAACGCCGAGGACCCGGGCCGGGGCTACCTGCCCACGCCCGGGCGGATCAGCGCCTTCGATGCGCCCAGCGGCCCGGGCGTGCGGCTGGACAGCGGCGTGGCGGCGGGCAGCCAGGTGCCGGGCAGCTTCGACTCGCTCATGGCCAAGCTGATCGTCACCGGCGCCACGCGCGAGCAGGCGCTGGCCCGCGCGCGCCGGGCGCTGGCCGAGTTCCGCATCGAGGGTGTGGCCTCGGTGTTGCCCTTCCACCGCGCGGTGCTCGACGACCCTGCTTTCACGGTCACCGGCGCCGAGGGCTTTGCCGTGCACACGCGCTGGATAGAGACCGAGATGCGCTGCGAATTCGAGAGCGCAGAGTCGCCGCTGGACAAGGGTTTGGAGCCGATTTTGCGCACATTCATCGAACTCGACGGCCGGCGTGTGAGCCTGGGCCTGCCGGCCGGGTTGGGGCTGCAGGCAGGCGCGGCTGCGCCGCAGACGGGGTCCGCCCCGGCCACTGCAGCCGCCGAGGGCGACGTGCTGGCACCGCTGACGGGCAGCTTGGTGGCCTGGCACCAGGAGGACGGCGCCCGGGTGCAGGCCGGCGAGGTCGTCGCCGTGATGGAAGCGATGAAGATGGAGACGGCGCTCAGTGCCCCCCGCACCGGCCGCCTGCAGCGCGTCGCCAGCGCCGGCCAGCTGCTGGCTTCGGGCGAGCTGGTGGCGCGCATCCAGGGGGATGGAGCCGCCTGAAGGGCCGGCTCCTGCCTCTCCCTCCCCCTCTGGGGGAGGGCAGGGGTGGGGGCCAGCGCCGGTGACCCAGACAGAAGGCGTGCCACAACCCGCCGGCCCCCATCCCCGCCTTCCCCCAGAGGGGGAAGGAGCCAGAGGCCGCCGCCAGCACGTGGGGTCTAACCCGCCTGCCCGGCCGACGGAGCCGGCACCGGCGGCGCGGTGGGCTTGAGCGGCTTGTCGCCCGGGCGCGGCTGGCAGGCGGCCAGGGCCAGGGCGGTCGTCAGCAGCAGCGCGGCGGCCGGCCGGCGGCGTGACAAAACGGGGCGCTGAGGCAGGGGCGCGGAATGGGGCGTGGAGTGGGGCGCGGAGTGGGGCATGGCGGGATCCGGTGGCGGGGTGGATGGCGGCGCTCGCGGCGCCCGGCCATGGTAGGCGCAGGGCTGGCCGCGCCTGGGTAGGATGGCAGCCTCATGGCTAAGGAAAAAACCCTCTACACCTGCACCGAGTGTGCCGCCACCAGCCCGCGCTGGCTGGGCAAGTGCCCCGGCTGCGGCGCCTGGAACACGCTGATCGAGACCGTTGCTGAAGCCCCCGGCGGCGGCAAGAACCGCCTGAGCGCGCCGCAGTACGCCGGCCTGGCGCAGGCCCAGGCGGTGATGCCGCTCTCCAGCATCGAGGCCACCGAGGTGGTGCGCACCGCCAGCGGCATCGAGGAGCTGGACCGGGTGCTGGGCGGCGGCATCGTCGAGGGCGGCGTGGTGCTGATCGGCGGCGACCCGGGCATCGGCAAGTCCACGCTGCTGCTGCAGGCCATGGACGCGCTGCAGCGCGCCGGCCTGCCGACCCTGTACGTGACGGGCGAGGAAAGCGGCGCGCAGGTGGCGCTGCGCTCGCGCCGGCTGGGGCTGGAGGCCAGCCAGGTGAACGTGCTGGCCGAGATCCAGCTGGAAAAGATCCTTGCCACGGTGGAGGCCACGCAGCCGGCGGTGTGTGTGATCGACTCTATCCAGACCATGTATTCCGACCAGCTCACCAGCGCACCGGGCTCGGTCGCCCAGGTGCGCGAGTGCGCTGCCCACCTGACGCGCCTGGCCAAGGCCACCGGCATCGCCGTCATTCTGGTCGGCCACGTGACCAAGGAAGGGGCGCTGGCCGGCCCGCGCGTGCTCGAGCACATGGTGGATACGGTGCTGTACTTCGAGGGCGAGACGCACTCGGCCTTCCGCCTGGTGCGCGCCATCAAGAACCGCTTTGGCGCCGTCAACGAGATCGGCGTCTTCGCCATGACCGAGCGCGGCCTGCGCGGCGTGTCCAACCCGAGCGCCATCTTCCTGTCCCAGCACAGCGAACCGGTGCCGGGCTCGTGCGTCCTGGTCACGCTGGAGGGCACGCGGCCCATGCTGGTGGAGATTCAGGCGCTGGTGGACAACGGCGGTCCCAGCCCGCGGCGCCTGTCCGTGGGCCTGGAGCGCGACCGGCTGGCCATGCTGCTGGCGGTGCTGCACCGTCACGCCGGCATCGCCTCGTCCGACCAGGACGTGTTCGTCAACGCCGTGGGTGGCGTGCGCATCAGCGAGCCGGCGGCCGACCTGGCGGTGCTGCTGGCCATCACCTCGTCCCTGCGCGGACGGGCGCTGCCCAAGGGCTTCATCGCCTTTGGCGAAGTGGGCCTGGCGGGCGAGGTGCGCCCGGCGCCGCGCGGCCAGGAGCGGCTCAAGGAAGCGGCCAAGCTCGGCTTCACCGTGGCGGTCGTTCCGAAAGCCAACGCGCCCAGGAAGCCCATCGCGGGCCTGGCCATCCACGCCGTGGAGCGCGTCGAGGAAGCCATGCAGGCCGTGCGCGAGCTGGCCTGAAGATCCCGCGCCGGTCCACGCCGCCCATGCCCCGCCTGCCCGCTCTTGCCGTCCCGCTGGCCATTCTGGCCCTGGCGTTTGGCGGCTGGCGCGCCGCCGGACTGCAGGGGCTGCTGCTGGTCGGCGGGGGCGTGCTGCTTTGGGCGCTTCTGCACTTCACCCGGCTGGTGAACGTGATGCAGCGCGCGGCGAGGAACCCCATCGGCCATGTCGGCAGCGCCGTCATGCTCAATGCCCGGCTGCGCGCGGGCGTGCCCCTGGTGCACGTGGTGGCGCTGGCGCGTGCCCTGGGCGAGAGCCTGCACGCAGGCGAGGGCGCGCAGCCCGAGGTCTATCGCTGGAGCGACGCCGGCGGCTCGTGCGTCACCTGCGAGTTCGAGCAGGGCCGCCTGGCGCGCTGGCGGCTCGAAAGGCCCACCCCCGCGTGCCCGCCGTAAAATCGCCGGTTTTGCGGCGCGCCCGCCGCCCGCTTTCTCCCTCTTTGTCAAAGGATGCTCATGAGCCCCGTTGTTCCCTCGCTGGCCGACCGTGACGGCAAGATCTGGATGGACGGCCAGATGGTGGACTGGCGCGACGCCAAGATCCACGTGCTGACCCACACGCTGCACTACGGCTGCGGCGCCTTCGAGGGCGTGCGGGCTTATGACACAGTGGGCGGCACGGCCATCTTCCGTCTGCAGGAGCACACCGACCGCCTGTTCAACAGCGCCAAGATCCTGCGCATGCAGATGCCGTTCTCCAAGGACGAGATTAACGAGGCGCAGCGCGCCGTGGTGCGCGAAAACGGCCTGGCCTCGTGCTACCTGCGTCCGCTGGTGTGGATCGGCTCGGAGAAGCTCGGCGTGTCGCCCAAGGGCAACCGCATCCACGTCATGGTGGCCGCCTGGGCCTGGGGCGCCTATCTGGGCGAGGAGGGCCTGAAGCGCGGCATCCGCGTCAAGACCAGCAGCTACACCCGCCACCACGTCAACATCACCATGACGCAGGCCAAGGCAGTCTCCAACTACACCAACTCCATCCTGGCCAACATGGAGGCCACTGACGACGGCTATGACGAGGCGCTGCTGCTGGACGCCTCCGGCTTCGTCAGCGAGGGCGCGGGCGAGAACATCTTCGTCATCAAGGACGGGCGCATCTACACGCCCGACCTGTCGGCCGGCGCGCTCAACGGCATCACGCGCAACACGGTGTTTCACATCGCCGCCGACCTGGGCCTGGAGATCGTGCAAAAGCGCATCACGCGCGACGAGGTCTACATCGCCGACGAGGCCTTCTTCACCGGCACGGCCGCCGAGGTCACGCCGATTCGCGAACTCGACCGCATCCAGATCGGCGAAGGCCAGCGCGGCCCCATCACCGAGAAGATCCAGAGCGCCTTCTTCGACATCGTCAACGGGCGCAACGACAAGTACGGCCACTGGCTGACCAAGGTGTGACTGCAATGACCCAAACCGTCATCGAGGTGTTGGCACGTGACCTGTTGCGTGGAAACGGTCTGTATTGCCCCAATCCCCAGGCAGACATGAAGCTGTGGAACACCCATCCGCGCATCTACCTGGAGATTGCGCATACGGGCGAGACCCGCTGCCCGTACTGTGGCACGGTGTACCGGCTGCGGGCCGGCGAGGTGGTGCAGGCCGGGCACTGAGCGATCCATGCCGAGGACTCCGGGCGGCGCCCCGGCGCCCACGCTGACCGTGGCCGTGCTCACCTGCAACGAGGCGCGCCGCATTGCCGACTGCCTGCGCAGCGCTGACTTTGCCGACCAGCTGCTGGTGGTCGACAGTGGCAGCGAGGATGACACCGTGGCCATCGCCCGCGGCCTGGGCGCGGAAGTGCATGTCCATGAAGATTGGCAAGGCTTTGCCGTACAGCGCAACCGCCTGCTGGCCCACGCCCGGGGCGATTACATCTTCTTCCTCGACGCCGACGAGGTCATGACGCCTGCATTTGGCCAGGAGCTGCGCGCCATCGTGCGCGCAGGCCAGCCGGGGGTGTGGACCATCCGCTGGCGCATGGTCGCCTTCGGCCAGGAGCTGCGGTTCTTCCGCGCGCAGACGCGCATCGAGCGGCTGTTCACTCGGGCGCTGGTGCGGGAGTTTTCCGGCGTGGTGCACGAGCAGGCGCAGCTGCAGCCGCTGCCCGACGGCGCCCAGCCGCCGCGGCAGCACATGCGTTCGCGCCTGCTGCACTATTCGCGCGACACGGTGCACGGCAGCCTGCAGAAGCTCACCCAGTACGTGATGCTGGGCGCTGCCAAGCGCCGCGCAGCGGGCCAGCGCGGCGGCGTGCTGCGCGGGCTGGCCTCGGGTTCGTCGATGTTCGTGCGCCTGTACGTGCTGCAGCTGGGCTTTCTGTGCGGAGGGGCGGGCTTTCTCTACTGCCTGTTCGTGGCGCTGGAGGGGTTTTTCCGCTACGCCGCGCTGCACTATGACCGCGCCACGCTCACCGAGCGGGTGAGCCGCTGATGGCGACCGCCGCGCCGCTGCCCTGCGGGCCACGCTGGCCCGCCGTGCTGGCCAATGCCGGCGCCGCGCTGGTGCCCGGACTCGCGCTGGCGCTGCCCTCGGGATACTCCTATGGCGCCGTTCTGCTGCTGGTGGCAGCGCTGGCCAGTCTGCCTCACTGGTGGGGAAGGCCAATGCCGCGCGCGGGCTGGATGCTGCTGACGCTGTTTGCCGCCATGGGTCTGCTGTGGCTGGCCGACGAACACGACTCAGGCAGCGTGGGCATGCTCGACCGCCCGATCAAGTATTTGCTGGCGCTGCCCTGCATTGCTTTTCTGATGCGCTGGCGGCCGGGGTGGCGCTGGCTGGCCCTGGGCATCGGCACGGGCGCGATTGGGGCGGGCATCGTCGGGTTGGCGCAGGTGGGGCTGCAGGGCCTGCCGCGCGCCAGCGGCTTCACCAACGCGATCCAGTACGGGGATCTGGCGGCGCTGCTGGCGCTCCAGTCGGCGCTGCTGCTGACGCTGCTGTGGCCGCTGGCGCGGCCCTGGCAGCGCATGCTGCTGGGCGCGGGCGCTGCGCTGGGGGTCGTTGCCTCGGTGCTGTCGCAAGCCCGCGGTGGCTGGCTGGCCCTGGCGCTGCTGTGGCCCGTGGCCGCCTGGCTGCTGGCACGCAGCACTGGCCGGCGCCACGCCTACGCCGGCCTGGCTGCCTTCGTCCTGGGGGGACTGGCGCTGCTGCAGCTGCCGGCGGTCCAGGAGCGCGTGGCGCTGGCCGAGCGGGAAGTGCAGGTCTATGTCGCCCACGGGGACGGTGAAAGTTCGGTCGGCCACCGTCTGGCGCACTGGCGCCTGGCCTGGGGCATGGGGCTCGAGCGGCCGCTGCTTGGCTGGGGCCGCTCGGGCTATGAGGCGGAGAAAGCGCGCCTCGTCGCCGCCGGCGCAGCGCCTGCCGTGGTGCGCGAGTTCGGCCATGCCCACAACGAAGTGCTGGACCTGTGGGCCAAGCATGGGCTGGTGGGGGTGCTGCTGCTGGCCTTGTTCTATGGCGTGCCGCTCGCATTGCTGTGGCCCACGCCGGCACGCGTGCGCACCCCGACCGGCGAGGTCGACCGGCCGGCGCTGGCGCTGGCGCTGGTGGGCGTGATGCTGCCGCTGTCCTATGCCGCCTTCGGCCTCACCCAGGTCTTCCTGGCGCACAACAGCGGCAACCTGTTTTATCTGTTCATGTGCCCGCTGGTGCTGGCGGCGCTGCACGAGCGTCGCGCGCAGCTGCAGGCTAGCGCCTGAGGGCCCTTCCGTCATGCACGTCCTGCTGGTCAACAACTCGCCCATTCCCGTGTTCGCCTACGGCGGCACGGAGCGCGTGATCTGGGACCTGGGCCGCGAGCTGGTGCGCCTGGGCCACCGCGTGAGCTACCTGGTGCCCGAAGGGTCGCGCTGCGACTTCGGCGCCGTGCTGCCGATCCGTCCCGATGCCCCCTGGGAGCCGCAGATCCCGGCGGATGTGGACATCGTGCACTTCCAGTTCAACCCGCGCACCGAGCTGCAGCGGCCCTACCTGGTCACCGAGCACGGCAACGCCCGCAAACCCAGGCCGCTGCCGCGCAACACGGTCTTCCTGTCGCGCGACCACGCGGCGCGCTACGGCAGCACCGAATATGTGCATAACGGCCTGGACTGGGACAGCTACGGGCCGGTGGACTTCAGCCGCGCCCGCGAGCGCTGCCACTTCCTGGGCAAGGCCGCCTGGGGCGTGAAGAATGTGCGTGGGGCCATCCGCGTGGCGCTGAGCGCTGGCGTGGAGCTGGACGTGCTGGGCGGCGACCGCTTCAATTTCAAGCGCGGCCTGCGCTTCACGCTGTCGCGGCGCATCCACTTCCATGGCATGGTCGGCGGCGCCTACAAGAACGAGCGCCTGAATGCCTCGCGCGGGTTGATCTTTCCGGTGCGCTGGCACGAGCCTTTCGGGCTGGCGGTGATCGAAAGCCTGTACTTCGGCTGCCCGGTGTTCGCCACGCCCTACGGGGCGCTGCCCGAACTGGTGCCACCCGACTGTGGCGTGCTGTCGGCCAGCGCAGCGCAGCTGAGCGAGGCTGTACGCGCCAATGCTTTCGACCCCAGGGCCTGCCATGCGCAGGCGGTGCAGCATTTCGGTGTGCAGCAGATGGCGCGTGGCTACCTTCGCATGTATGAGCGCGTGCTCGACGGCGAGGTGCTCAACCCCCGGGCACCCGCCATCCAGGGGCCCGCGCGCGAGCTGCCATGGCAGCGTTGATATTCAGACAAAAAACGCCCTGAACCCTTGTCTGTCAAGGGTTCTTAGCTCTCATTCAGAGAGCTGGGCACGGGCGCTGCGCCATTCGCGTTCCAGCACCTCCACCAGCTCTGCTGCGGGCATGGGCCGCGCCAGCCCCACCCCCTGCCCGGCCCACAGCGCCAGGAAGTCCGCCCGGCCCTGCGCTGCCGCCGCGCGGCGCAGCGGCCCGACCAGGGCATTCTGCACGGGGTAGGGCGGCAGCTCGGCCTCGCAGCCGGCCAGGCGCTCCATCATGAGGTTGACGATGCCGCGCGCCGGCCGGCCCGAGAAGGCGCGGGTGATGCGGGTGTCGGTGGCCTGGGCGCGCGCCATGGCAGCGCGCTGCGCCGCGCCGATGGCCGACTCGGGGCAGGCCAGGAAGGCCGTGCCCATCTGCACCGCCTGCGCGCCCAGGGCCTGCGCGGCGGCGATGCCGCGCCCGTCCATGATGCCTCCGGCGGCGATCACCGGGATGGCCAGCGCGTTCACACACGCCGGCACCAGCGCCAGGGTGCCGATCTGGCTGGCGGGCGACAGGTCCAGGAAGCTGCCGCGGTGGCCGCCCGCCTCCATGCCCGAGGCGCAGACGGCGTCGGCGCCCACGTCCTGCCAGGCCAGCGCCTCGGCCACCGTGGTGGCGGTGCCGATGACCAGGCTGCCCGCCTCGTCCTTGATGCGCTGCACCTGCGCGCGCGTCAGGATGCCGAAGGTGAAGCTGGCCACCGCCGGGCGCGCGGCGATCAGGGCGTCGAGCTGGGCGCCAAAGTCCTCGCACCAGCGTGCGGGCACCTCAGGTGCCGGCAGGCCCAGCTCGGCATACAGCGGCGCCAGGCGCTCGATGGCGACCTGCACCGCGGCCGGGTCGGGCGTGGGCGTCTGCAGCACGAACAGGTTCATGCCGAAGGGCCGGTCGGTGGCGGCGCGCACGGCAGCGGCCGCCTCGGCCATGGCGGTGGGGGCGCGCATGCCGCAGCCCAGCATGCCCAGACCGCCGGCGGCGGAGACGGCAGCGGTCAGCTGCGGTGTGTCCGAACCGGTCATGGGGCCCTGGATCACGGGCAGGGCCAGGCCCAGGCGCCGGCACAAAGGGGTGAGGGAGGTCATGCGGCAGAGTCTCCTGCAAGGGATGGATCGGGGGCCGGGGTCTGCCCGGGCAGCAGGACCTGCAGCAGCGCGCCGAGCGCCGGCGTGGCATAGCCCGCGCGGTGCACCAGCACGGTGGGGCAGCGCGCCAGCGGCAGCCATTGCAGATCGGGAGGCGCGCGCAGCAACTCGCGCACGGCGCGCGGCACCACGCCCGCGCAGCGGCCGGCGGCCACGCAGGCCAGGATGGTGCTGTAGGAGGCGATCTCCAGCACCTGCGGCGCGCGCCCGAGCGCAGCGTGCATCCAGTCCTCGCCCAGGCACCGGTAGGTGCAGCCGCGGCCGAAGGCGGCCAGGGTGTCCACCTGCAGGGCGGCCGGCGCGTGCAGCGGCGGGTGGCTGGCGGGCAGGGCCAGCAGCAGCTCCTCGTCGTACACGGGCGTGCAGGCCAGGCCCAGCTCCCCGGGCGCGGCCAGGCCGGGCGGCCAGGCCGTCAGGGCGCAGTCCAGCCGGTGCGCCAGCACGTCTTCGACCAGGGGCAGCGAGGCGCCGGTGCGCAGCTGCAGCTGCAGCTGCGGCCAGCGCGCGTGCAGCTGCGCCAGCGGCGCGGGCAGGCGCGCGGCGGCTGTGCTCTCCATGGAGCCCAGGCGCAGCCGGCCCGCAGGCTCGGGCGAGCGCAGCGCCTGGCGCGCCTCCTCGGCCAGCGCCAGCAGGCGCTCGGCGTAGCCCTGCAGCAACTCGCCGGCAGGCGTGAGCAGCATGCGCCGGCCCTCGCGCGCAAACAGCGCGCAGCCGAGCGATTCCTCCAGCTGCTGCACGCGCGTGGTGACGTTGGACTGCGCCCGGCCCAGGCGCTCGGCCGCGCGCGTCACGCTCGCCTCCAGCGCCACCGCCTGAAAAATCTCCAGCGCTACCAGGTCCATGGGGCTTCCATCTGTTTTCAAGATTATTATTCAAGGAAACATCTTGAATAAGAAATGAATTCCTCATCGATGCGTGCCCTGGGCGAGCGGCCCGCCGCCGTGGCGCTGGCCGGACTGCTGTCGCTGGCCGTGGCCATGGGGGTGGGCCGGTTTGCCTTCACACCCCTCCTGCCCATGATGCTGGCCGATGGCGTGGTCACCCTGGCCGGCGGCAGCTGGCTGGCCACGGCCAATTACGCGGGCTACCTGATCGGCGCGCTGGCTTGCATGGCGCTGCCCTGGCTGGCGCCCCGCCTCTACGAGCGCTGGCACCCGGCGCGGCTGGCGCGCGCCGGCCTGGTCGCCACCGTGCTGCTGACGCTGGCCATGGCGCTGCCGCTGCCGGGCAGCTGGCCCCTGCTGCGCTTTGCCGCCGGGGTGGCTAGCGCCTTTGTGTTTCTCAACATCTCGTCCTGGTGCATGGTGCGGCTGGCGGCGCTGGGGCGACCGGCGCTGGGCGGCATGATCTTCTGCGGGCCGGGCGTGGGCATCGCGCTCACGGGGCTGGCCGCCAGCGCCATGGTGGCGCTGCACTGGCGCGCGGCCATGGGCTGGGCGGCCTTCGGCCTGCTGTCGGTGCTGCTGTGCCTGCGCATCTGGCCGGTGGTGCAGGGGCGCGCGGCGCAGGCGGGCCACGGCGCAGCGGCAGGTGCCGCGCCGGCGCGGGCCGCCGCTTCCGGGCCGGCCGCCCCGGCGGCGGGCCATGCCGGGCCGCCCGGCGGACACGTGCCCGGGCGTGCGCTGCACGCCGTGGGCTACGGCCTGGCGGGCTTTGGCTACATCATCACCGCCACCTTCCTGCCGGTGATCGCGCGCGACGCGCTGCCCGCCGGCTCGCCCTGGCCCGACCTATTTTGGCCGCTGTTCGGCGTGGCGGTGGCCGTGGGCGCGGCCAGCAGCACGCGCGCACCGGGCGCCTGGGACCGGCGCTGGCTGCTGGTGGCGGCGTATGTCGCCCAGGCCTCGGCCATTGCCCTGGGGCTCGCGCTGCCCACGGCCTGGGGCTTTGCGCTCAGCAGTGCGCTGCTGGGCCTGCCCTTCACCGCCATTACCTTCTTCGGGCTGCAGGAGGCGCGACGCATCTGGCCGGCCTCGGCCGACAGTTTTGCCAGCCTGGTCACCGCCACCTACGGCCTGGGGCAGATCGCCGGCCCGCCCCTGGTGGCCCTGCTGCTGGCCCGGGCCGGGCGCGAGGCCGGCTTCACCCAGGCGCTGGCCATCGCCGCCGCTGCGCTGGCCGCCGGGGCGGTGATGTACGCGTTCTCGGCCTGGCGCTGGCCCCTGGCGCGGCGCTGAGCTGAGCGGTCGCGCGCGGGGCTCAGCCGGGCGTCCGTGTTAACTCTCCCTCTCCTGTTCATAGTCCCGGACTGCGGATGGCGCGCCGACGCCCGTGGTCACGCATGGGCCCCGGCCCGGGCCGCTTCAGGCCGGCTGCACGCCGTCGAGCCTGGGGACCCAGTCCTCGACCTGCCCGCTGTCCAGCCGCCGCTGAAACAGGCGCTCCCAGTTGGGCGGCAGCGGCAGGGCCAGCAGCTGGCGCATGAGCTGCGGCGTGCAGTCGCCCGTGGCGATGGCCTGCATGATGCGCACCAGCGGCCAGTCCGGATGGGGCCGCGCCAGCAGCCGCACGGCGTCGCCCGCCTGCACCTGGCCGTCCCGCAGCACGCGCAGGTACCAGCCGGTGCGCAGGCGGGTCTGCACGCGCAGCGCCATGTCGGGTACGCCGAAGCGGTCGCTCAGCTTCCAGCACGGCTGGCGGCCCTGGCTGACTTCGAAGAGGGCGCTGCCCACCTGCCACTGGTCGCCCAGGCAGACGCTGGCCTCGGCGATGCCCTGCAGGCTGAAGTTCTCGCCAAAGGCGCCCGGCTGCTGCAGCAGCGCCAGCGCCTGCGCGTGTCCGGCTAGCTCGGCACGCCAGGGGGCGTACTGCTCCCAGGCGTAGCAGTGCACGGCCTTGAGCGGCCCGCCGTGCACGCGCAGGTCGCCCTGCTCGTCGCCTTCCAGACCGTGCGCGTGGACGGCCACTGGCCCGCTGCGTGGCTGCTTGTCGATGCCGCTCATGCTGCCGGGGCGGGTGTAGGGGCGAGCCTTGCCGGTCAGCACGCTGGCCAGCGTGCCGAGGAGGGGGCTGCTGGCCGTGGCCGTGGCGCCCGGGGCAGCGATATCGGAGGCGGTGGCTACGGCGGTGCGGTTCATGCCCGCGATGATGCCGCAGCGCCCACGCCACCGGCAGGGCCAGGACTGGCCGGCAGGCGCAGCACGAAGCAGGCGCCGGCCTGCCCGTCGGGGCGCACCGTGCACTGCACGCTGCCGCCGTGGCGCTCGGCGATCGAGCGCACCAGGGCCAGGCCCAGGCCCACGCCGCCCGAGCGCTCGCTGGCGCCGGGCAGACGGTAGAAGGGCTCGAAGATGCGTTCGCGCTGCCCGGGCGGCACGCCCGGGCCGTGGTCGCACACGCGCAGCACGCTGGCTGCGCCCTCATGCGCCAGCTCCAGCGTCACCGGGCCCGGGCTGTAGCGGCGGGCGTTCTCCAGCAGGTTGCGCAGCGCCCGGCGTAGCAGCCGGGCGCTGCCGTGCGCCTGCAGCGGTGCGGAGCCGGGGGCTGCGCCGTCGCCGGCGATGAGCAGTTCGGCGCCGACCCGGGCGCATTCCTCGGCCGCCAGGCCCAGCAGGTCCACGGCCTCGGTCTCGCCCAGGTCCTGCACGCCCGCATCCAGCCGGCTGGCCAGCAGCACCTCGTCGACCAGCTGGTCGAGCTCGGCGATGTTGCGCTCGATCTCGGCGCGCGCCGCCGCCGACGGCGCGCCGCCCTGCAACAGCTCCAGCCCCATGCGGATGCGCGTGAGCGGCGAGCGCAGCTCGTGGGAAGCGTTGGCCAGCAGCGACTTGTGCGCCGCCACCAGCGCCTCGATGCGCGCTGCGGCGGCGTTGAACTGGCGCGCCAGCCGCGCCACCTCGTCGTGGCCCTGCTCGGGCACGCGCACCCCGAGGTCGCCCTCGCCGAAGCGCTGCACGCTGCGCTCGAGCTGCTCCAGGCGCTGCAGCAGCCGCCGGATGATGGGAAACACGCCCACGGTGACGGCCAGGCCCGCCAGCACCAGCATCCAGACAAAGCCGTAGGGCGGGCGCAGCCAAAAGGCCGGGCTGCCGCGACGGTCGTGGCCCTCGGGGCGGGGGCGCGGGGCCAGGCGCAGCAGCCAGGCGCGGCCATCCTCGGCCTCGATGCGCAGCTGCAGGCCGGCCTCGGGCCCGCCGGGCACGCGCGTGGACAGGCCCTCCAGCAGCACCTCGCCATCGGGCCCGACGAGCTGGGCCTGGCGCGCGGGCGAGGCCTCCAGGCGCTGCTGGGCGCTGTGCTCGGCCGCCACGCGCCAGGCGTAGCCGATGGCCAGGGCGAAGACCGCCACGCCCCCCACCAGCGCCAGCCAGATGCGCAGGTACAGCCGCCGCGAGAACGGGCTGAGCAGAGAGTCGGCGGCGCGGGTCACGGCAGAAGGGGCGGGGCTGAGGGGCGGCTCATGAACACGCTCATCAGTCCTGCTGGCGCGCGAACACGTAGCCCACGCCGCGCACGGTGAGGATGCGCCGCGGGTTCTTCGGGTCGGCCTCGATGGCCGCGCGGATGCGGCCCATGTGCACGTCGATGGAGCGGTC
Source organism: Melaminivora sp. (assembly GCF_032059615.1). NCBI lineage: Bacteria > Pseudomonadati > Pseudomonadota > Betaproteobacteria > Burkholderiales > Comamonadaceae > Melaminivora > Melaminivora sp. The sequence goes on from NZ_DAMCAM010000023.1 coordinate 26,644, forward strand.
GAAGGCCTCCAGCTCGCGCCCGCGCACCGCCTCCATGATCTGCTCGCGCGTGAGCACGCGCCCGGCGCGCTCGGCCATGGCCGCCAGCAGGTCGAACTGGTAGGCGGTCAGCTCGGCCGGCTGGCCGGCCACGCTCACGGTGCGCGCGTCGCGGTCGATCTCCAGCTGGCCGAAGCGCAGCACGTTGGCCGGCTGCGAGCTGCCGGCCTCGCGCCGGCGCAGCAGCGCGCGGATGCGCGCCAGCAGCTCGCGCGGCTCGAAGGGTTTGGGCAGGTAGTCGTCGGCGCCGATCTCCAGGCCGATCACGCGGTCCATGGCGTCGCCCTTGGCGGTGAGCATCAGCACCGGCAGCTGCGCCGCGCCACCGGGCAGGGCGCGGATGCGCCGGCAGACCTCCAGGCCGTCGATGCCGGGCAGCATCAGGTCGAGGATGACCAGGTCCGGCAGCTGCCCGCCGGGCGGCGCCTGCAGCTGCGCCAGGCCGCTTTCGCCGTCGCCGCAGTGCATGAGCTGCAGGCCCGACTGGCGCAGGTAGTCGCCCACCATCTGCGCCAGGCGGGCGTCGTCCTCGATCATCAACAGGTGCGGAAAAGCCATGCGCGCCATCCTTGTCTGCGGCCGTCTCGCCAGCGTGTCGGCCAGGTAAAGCCAGGGTAAATCGTTACTACTATATAGATAGCTATAGGTCTATACCAGTCAAGGGCTGGGGGCTGTTTTGACCCGGGATGCCAGCGCCACCAGCAGCAGCACCGGCAGGCCCAGCAGGGCGGTGGCAACGAAGAAGGTGGCGTAGCCGTGGGCATCGACGAACTGCCCGGAGAACCCCGCCAGCCATTTCGGCACAAGCACCATCATCGAGCTGAACAGGGCGTATTGCGTGGCCGAATACTGCACGTTGGTCAGCCCTGACAGGTAGGCGATGAAGGCCGCCGAGGCGATGCCCCCGGCCAGGTTGTCGGCCGAGACCACCAGCACCAGCAGGGCCACGTCATGCCCGACGGTGGACAGCCAGGCGAACAGCAGGTTGGTGCTGGCGCTCAGAAGCGCCCCCAGCATCAGCACGCGCATGACGCCCAGGCGCATGGACAGCACGCCGCCGACGAAGGCGCCGGCCAGCGTCATGGCCACGCCATAGACCTTGGTCACCGCCGCCACCTCGTCCTTGGTGTAGCCCATGTCCACATAGAACGGGTTGGCCATGATGCCCATGACCACGTCGCTGATGCGGTAGATGGCGATCAGCGCCAGCACCAGCACCGCCTGCCCGCGGTAGCGGCCGATGAAGTCGGCAAAGGGCGCGACCACCGCGCCGCGCAGCCACTCGGCCAGGCCCTGCGCCGGCGGCAGGGGCCGGGGCGCCGGCTCGGGCGAGAACCACACCGTGCACATGCCCAGCAGCATGGACGCGGCCATGACCAGGTAGGCCGTGCGCCAGGCCTCGGCCTGGTAGCCGGCGGCCCCGGCGACCTCGGCCCGCGCGGCCAGCCACAGCACGCCCGCGCCGGCCCAGATCATGGCCAGGCGGTAGCCCGTCTGGTAGGTGGCGGCCAGCGCCGCCTGGCGCTCGGTGCCGGCCGATTCGATGCGAAAGGCGTCCAGCGCGATGTCCTGTGTGGCCGAGCCGACGGCCACCAGCAGCGCGCAGGCCACCAGGACCGTGAGCTCGGTGCGCGGATCGGCCAGCGCCATGCCCGCCAGGCCGGCCATGACCAGCGCCTGCGCCGCCAGCAGCCAGCTGCGCCGCCGCCCCAGCACGCGCGTGGCCACCGGCAGCGCCAGCCGGTCCACCAGCGGCGCCCACAGCCACTTGAAGGCATAGGCCAGACCGACCCAGGACAGGTAGCCGATGGTGGTGCGGTCCACCCCCGCCTCGCGCAGGCGAAACGACAGCGTGCCCAGCACCAGCAGCAGCGGCAGCCCGGCCGAGAAGCCCAGGGCCAGCATGCGCAGGCTGGCCGGTTCGAGATAGACGCGCCAGGCTTCGCGCCAGGAGCGGCGGGTCGTGGGGGCGGGAGTGGACATCAGGCAACGGGCGGGCGAGCGCGGCTGGGGGCGGGGACAATGCAGCGCCGGCGCACGCGGTCTTGCATGCGCCGGCGCTGCCCGGGCCCCATTATTTCCCGCCTGCGCCGCTGCGCTCCGGCGCCGCCGGCCGGTCCGCCGGCAGAGCCATCGTTCCCGGTCCACGGAAAATCAACAGTCCAATAGCGCCCGGGCCATTGCCCGGCAAAGGGTTGCAGCTATCAAAAACACAGAAATGCCCCGCGCTTTCAACCCTGCCTCGGCCCCATCCCGGCAGCTGCCTGCCGCCGCAACCCCCCGCGCCGTGCTCATGGTCCTGCTGGCGGCCATGCTCTGGGGCACGACGGGCACGGCGCAGAGCCTGGCGCCGGCGGCGCTCTCGCCTTACTGGGTCGGGGCGCTGCGCCTGGCGGTGGCCAGCGCCTTCTTTGCCGTGCTGGCCGCTCCCGCGCTGCGCGCGGGCGGGGCGCGGCAGCTGCCCTGGCGCCCGGCGCTGCTGGCCGCGGCCTGCGTGGCGGCCTACAACCTGAGCTTCTTCGCCGGAGTCAAGGCCAGCGGTGTGGCGCTGGGCACGGCCCTGGCCATCGGCAGCGGGCCGCTGTGGGCCGGCCTGCTGCAGTCCGTGGTACAGCGGCGCCTGCCCGCGCCGCTGTGGTGGCTGGGCACGGGACTGGGCGTGGCGGGCGGCGCGGCCATGGCGCTCAGCGGCGGCCAGGGCACGCCGGGCGCGCCGCCCGCAGGCATCGCGCTGTGCCTGCTGGCGGGCCTGTCCTACGCCGGCTATGCCCTGGTGAACCAGCGCCTGGTGGCGCGCTCGGGCGCGGCGCTGGCCAACCTGGCGGCCTTCGGCGGTGCAGCGCTGCTGTCGCTGCCCGTGGCCGCCGCGCTGGGCGGGCCTGCCGCCGCAGGCGCGGGCACCTGGGTCGTGGTGGGCTACCTGGGCCTGGTGGCCACCGGGCTGGCCTACCTACTGTTCAGCACGGCGCTGCGCCACCTGAGCGGCGCCACCGCCGTGACGCTGGCCCTGGCCGAGCCGGTGACGGCCTTCGTGCTGGCCATCGTGGTGGTGGGCGAGCAGCCCGCCGCGCTGGCGTTCGCCGGCCTGGGCGGCGTGCTGGCGGGGCTGGGCATCGTCATCGCGGCGGAGCTGCGCGCGGCACCCGGAAGGTAAAGACCCGCAGAAAACGAGGGCGCCCGGGCATGCCGCCCTGCAGTCACCGCTGCCGGGCGGCCCGGCCGACCCCGCGCCCGTCCGACCCCGCACCTGTCCGGATGTCAGGCGCGGCCAGCCCGTCCATTGCCCGGCCGCCTACACCGCCGCGCGCCCGCGCGGGCCTAGACTTCGCCCCCATGCACCCGCCCGCCCCCGCTACTCCCTTGCAATCCCTTGCACCATCTTGCGGCTGTTGCCGCGTCTGGCACGCGCGCCGCGCCTTCGTACTGGCGGGCCTGGGCGTGGCTGCCCTGCCGGCCGCCGCGCAGGTGGACGTGGGCAATGCCTCGGGCATGCGCCGGCTGGTGCCGGCCGAGACGCTGGAGGAATCGGCCACGCAGCAATACCACGAGCTGCTGGCACAGGCGCGCGCCAAGCGGGCGCTGGCTCCCGAGGGGCAGCCGCAGCTGGTCAAGCTGCGCACCATCGCCCAGCGGCTCATCCCCCATGCCCAGCAATGGAACCCGCGGGCGCGCGACTGGCGCTGGGAGGTCAACCTGATCGGCAGCCGCGAGATCAATGCGTTCTGCATGCCGGGCGGCAAGATCGCCTTCTTCACCGGCATCCTGGACCAGCTGCGGCTGACCGACGACGAAATCGCCATGGTCATGGGCCACGAGATGGCGCACGCCCTGCGCGAGCACGCGCGCTCGCGCATTGCCAAGAGCCAGGCCACCAGCATCGGCCTGTCGCTGGGCGCGCAGCTGCTGGGCCTGGGCGAGCTGGGCAACACCGTGGCCAACCTGGGCACGCAGCTGCTCACACTCAAGTTCAGCCGCACCGACGAGTCCGAGGCCGACCTGGTCGGCCTGGAGCTGGCCGCCCGTGCCGGCTACAACCCGCAGGCCGCGGTGAACCTGTGGCGCAAGATGGGCGAGGCCACGGGCAACGGGGGCATCGGCTTTCTCTCCACCCACCCCACGGGGCCGGACCGCATCCGCGAGCTGCAGCAGAACGTGCCGCGCGTGCAGGGGTTGTACGAGCAGGCGAGAAGGCGCTGAAGCTGTGGTCGGCGGCGCCCTCAGGTGCCGCCAACGAACGGGTTGCTGCGCCGCTCGGCCCCAAAGCTGCTTTCCGGCCCGTGCCCGGGGATGAACACGGTGTCGTCGCCCATGGGCCACAGCCGCCCGGTGATGCTGTCGATGAGCTGCTGGTGGTCGCCCTGCGGGAAATCCGTGCGCCCGATGCTGCCGGCGAACAGCACGTCGCCGACGAAGGCGCGCCGTGCCTGGGGCGCGTGAAACACCACGTGGCCGGGCGTGTGCCCCGGCGTGTGGCGCACCTGCAGCGTCTCGCGTCCCACCTGCACCGTGTCGCCGTCCTCCAGCCAGCGCGTGGGCACGAAGGCCCGCGCTGGCGGAAAGCCGAACATGGCGCTTTGCTGCGGCAGGCCGTCGATCCAGAACTGGTCGCCCCGGTGCGGGCCGATGATGGGCAGCGAGAGGCGCTCGGCCAGCTCGCCCGTGCCGCCGGCATGGTCGATGTGGGCGTGTGTCAGCCAGATGGCCTTGAGCGTCACGCCCAGGCGCGCAGCTTCGGCCTCGATGCGCTCCAGGTCGCCGCCCGGGTCGATGACGGCGCCCTCCAGGGTCTGGTCGCACCAGACGAGGGAGCAGTTTTGCTGGAAGGCGGTTACGGGAATGGTGTGGTATTGCAGCATGGAATTTCAGTAAAAAAAGCCGCCAGCCTTTATGATGTAAAGGGGTGTAGCTATTTAACTTATAGCGAAAACTCGTAACCCATGGTCACGGGCGCGTGGTCCGAGAATTTCTCGGCCCGGTAGATGTGCTCGGTGCGCGCCAGCCGGGCCATGGCCGGCGTCGCCAGGTGGTAGTCCAGCCGCCAGCCCACGTTGTTGGCATATGCTTGACCGCGGTTGCTCCACCAGGTGTAGCACTCGTCGGTGGTGTGCGGCTGGAGGTGGCGGTACACGTCCACCAGGCCGCCGCCGGGGTCGCTCTCGTGCAGCAGGCGGCTCATCCAGTCGCGCTCCTCGGGCAGAAAGCCGCTGTTCTTCTGGTTGCTGCGCCAGTTCTTCAGGTCGGCCTGGTTGTGGGCGATGTTGATGTCGCCGCACAGGATGAATTCGCGCTCGGCCTTCAGCTGCATCAGGTGCGGGTGGAAGTTGGCGAGGAAGCGGAATTTCGCCTGCTGGCGCTCCTCGCCCGAGGAGCCGCTCGGAAAGTACGCGCTGATGATCGACAGCTTGCGCGCCGGGGTATCGAAGCGCAGCTCCACGTAGCGGCCCTCGGGGTCGAACTCGCTGCAGCCGTAGCCCACGCGCACGTCGCTGGGCTCGTGCCGGGTGTAGATGCCCACGCCCGAATAGCCCTTTTTGGCGGCAAAGTGAAAGTGCCCCTGCAGACCGGCCAGCTGCTCGAAGCGCCCGGCGATGTCGCCCGCCTGGGCCTTGAGCTCCTGCACGCAAATACAATCCGGCCGCTGCCGGTCCAGCCACGCTTCGACGCCCTTGGAGGTGGCCGAGCGGATGCCGTTGAGGTTGAGACTGGTGATCTTGAAGAGGGAAGAATCCATGGCAAACGAAGGCGCTGCCGCGCGGAGCGGGCAGGCGGGGGAAGGTCAACAGGAGGCGGCACGCCTGGCGCAGGACTTCGTGCGCTTCGCGGTCGAGTCCGGCGTGCTGCGCTTTGGCGAATTCAAAACCAAGGCCGGGCGCATGAGCCCGTATTTTTTCAACGCCGGGCTGTTCGACGATGGCGCCAAGCTCGGCCGGCTCGCGCAATTCTATGCACAGGCCCTGCTGGCCAGCGGCATCGAGTTCGACATGGTCTTTGGTCCAGCCTACAAGGGCATCCCGCTGGCGGCCACGGTGGCCGTGGAGCTGGCGCGGTTGGGCAGGAGCGTGCCCTTTGCCTACAACCGCAAGGAGGCCAAGGACCATGGCGAGGGCGGCACGCTGGTGGGCGCCCCCCTGGCCGGGCGCGTGCTCATCATCGATGACGTGATGAGCGCGGGCACGGCGGCGCGCGAGTCGATTGCCCTGATCCGCGCTGCCGGTGCCGTGCCGCACGCCATGGCAATCGCCCTGGACCGCCAGGAAAAGGCCACCGAGGACGGGCGCGACGTGGACCACAGCGCCGTGCAGTACGTGCGCGATGTGTTGGGCCTCAAGGTGTGCGCCATCGCCACCCTGGCCGACCTGCTGCAGTACCTGTCGGCCAGCGGGGGCGACGCGCAGATGCAGGCGCACCGCGAGCGGGTGCTGGCCTACCGCGAGCGCTACGGGGTCTGAGATCGCGCTCGCGGCCGCGGCCGCGAGCGGGGCTGTCAGTCCAGCCGGCTCTTGAGCAGGGTGTTGACCTGCTGCGGGTTGGCCTTGCCCTTGCTGGCCTTCATGACTTGGCCGACCAGGGCGTTGAAGGCCTTGTCCTTGCCGGCGCGGTACTGCTCGACGTTGCCCGGGTTGGCGGCGATGACCTCATCGACGATGGCCTCCAGCGCACCGGCATCCTGCATCTGCCTGAGGCCCTTGGCCTCGATCAGTGCATCGACCTCCTGGCCTTCGCCCCGCGCCGCCGCTTCGGCGCCTTCCCCATTCCAAAGGGCATCGAACACCTGGCGCGCGGCGTTGTTGCTGATGGTGCCGTCGTGGATGCGCGCTATCAGCGCCGCGAGCTGGGCGCTGCCGACCTTGACCGCATCCATGCCGATTTCCTCGGCGTTCAGGCGGCGCGAAATCTCGCCCATGACCCAGTTGCTGGCCAGTTTGGGCTGGCCGCAGGCGCGCGCCGCGTCCTCGAAATAGGCCGCCATGGCTTGGCTCTGCGTGAGCGTGGTGGCGTCGTACTCGGGCAGGCCGTATTGCTCGACGAAGCGCGCGGCCATGGCGCGTGGCAGCTCGGGCAGGGTGGCGCGCACCTGCTCGATCCACTCGGGCGCAATCACCAGCGGCGGCAGGTCCGGGTCGGGGAAGTAGCGGTAGTCGGCGGCGTCTTCCTTGGTGCGCATGGCGCGCGTCTCGCCCGTGTCGGGGTCGAACAGCACGGTGGCCTGCACGATCTTGTGGCCGTCCTCGATCTGCTCGATCTGCCAGCGGATCTCGTAGTCGATGGCCTGCTGCATGTAGCGGAAGGAGTTCAGGTTCTTGATCTCGCGGCGCGTGCCCAGGGGCTGGCCGGGTTTGCGCACCGAGACGTTGGCGTCGCAGCGGAACGACCCTTCCTGCATGTTGCCGTCGCAGATGCCGATCCAGGTCACCAGCTTGTGCAGCTCCTTGGCATAGGCCACGGCCTCCTCGGTGGAGCGCATGTCCGGCTCGGTCACGATCTCCAGCAGGGCCGTGCCGGCGCGGTTCAGGTCGATGCCGCTCATGCCGATGAAGTCCTCGTGCAGCGACTTGCCGGCGTCGGCCTCCAGGTGGGCGCGCACCAGGCGCACGGTCTTCTTTTCGCCCTCCAGGTAGAACGACACCTCGCCGCCGGCCACCACGGGCTTGTCGAACTGGCTGATCTGGTAGCCGTGCGGCAGGTCGGGGTAGAAATAATTCTTGCGCGCGAAGATGCTTTCATGGGCGATGTCCGAGCCCAGCGCCAAGCCCAGGCGGATGGCGAATTCCACCGCCTTCTTGTTCATGACCGGCAGCGTGCCGGGCAGGGCCAGGTCGATGGCGCTGGCCTGGGTGTTGGGCGGTGCGCCGAAGGCGGTGCTGGCGCGGCTGAAGATCTTGCTGGCGGTGGCCAGCTGGGCGTGCGTCTCGAAGCCGATCACGACCTCGTAGCCCTGGATGAGTTTGGCTGTCATGGCAAGCGGGCAGGTGTCTCGGTTCAGGCGGCAGCCGGGCGGCGCTGGTGGAAGTCGGTGGCCTGCTGCAGGCGGTGCGCCAGGTTCAGCAGGCGCGCCTCGGCGAAGTGGTTGCCGATGAGCTGCAGGCCCACCGGCATGCCGGCGTCGCCGAAGCCGGCGGGCACGCTCATCGCCGGCAGGCCGGCCAGCGACGCGGGCAGGGTGTAGATGTCGGCCAGGTAGGCCGACAGCGGGTCGGTCTTGGCGCCGATCGGCCAGGCCACGGTGGGCGAGACGGGCCCGGCGATCACGTCGCAACGGGTGAAGGCCTGCTGCAGGTCGTCGGCGATCATGCGGCGTAGGCGCTGCGCCTGCAGGTAATAGGCGTCGTAGTAGCCCTCGGACAGCACATAGGTGCCGATCATGATGCGGCGCTTGACCTCCTCGCCAAAGGCCTCCGAGCGCGATTTTTTGTACATGTCCAGCAGGTCGGAGTACTGCGCGGCGCGGTGGCCGTAGCGCACGCCGTCGAAGCGCGACAGGTTGGAGCTGGCCTCGGCCGGACTCAGGATGTAATAAACCGGCACGGCCAGGTCGGTGCGCGGCAGGGAGATGTCCACCAGCGCCGCGCCGAGTTTTTCGTATTCCTTGAGCGCTGCCTGGACGGCGGCGCGCACGTCGGGCGCCAGGCCGTCCGCGAAGAATTCGCGCGGAATGCCGATGCGCAGGCCTTCGATGCTGCCGTCCAGGCCGCGCGTGAAGTCCTCCGTGGGCAGGTCCAGGCTGGTGGAGTCGCGTTCCAGGTCCGGCCCGCACAGGTGGGACAGCAGCAGGGCGCAGTCTGCGGCCGAGCGGGCCATGACACCGGCCTGGTCCAGGCTGGAGGCGTAGGCGATCATGCCGTAGCGGCTGGCGCGCCCGTAGGTGGGCTTGATGCCGGTGATGCCGCACAGGCTGGCGGGCTGGCGAATGGAGCCCCCCGTGTCGCTGGCCGTGGCGGCCGGCGCCAGACCGGCGGCCACGGCGGCGGCGCTGCCGCCCGAGGAGCCGCCGGGCACGCGCGTCGCGTCCCAGGGGTTGCGCACCGGCTGGGGCGAGTCCAGGCCGACGGCGGCCACGGCGGCGCTCTCGTTGTCGCCGCCCATGGCGAACTCGTCGCAGCTCAGCTTGCCCAGGCTCACGCAGCCGGCCTGTGCCAGGTTGGCGACGATGGTGGCGTCGAACGGCGAGCGGTAGCCGGCCAGCATCTGGCTGGCGGCGGTGGTGGGAAAGTCGCGCGTGACGAACACGTCCTTGTGCGCGAGCGGCACGCCGGCCAGCGGCCCGGCGGTGCCGGCGGCCAGGGCCGCGTCCTGGGCGCGCGCCTGGGCCAGCGTCGCCTCTTCGTCGATGGCGAGAAAGGCGCCCAGCGCCTGCTGCTGGCGCGCGCGCGCCAGGAAGTGCTGCGCCAGCTCCACGGCGCCGACCTCGCGCCGGCGCAGGCTGTCCGCCAGCGCGCCCACGCCCGTTTCATGCCATGCGGTGTGTTGTGTCGTGCTCATGCCTTGCCCCTTCATTCGATCACGCGCGGCACCAGGAACAGGCCGTGCTCGACGGCCGGCGCGTTGGCCTGGTAGGCCTCGCGGCAGTCGGGCTCGCTGGCCACGTCGTCCTGCAGGCGCAGCGTGACGGGCCGCACGGCGGCCAGCGGATGCGCCAGGGGCGCCACACCCGTGGTGTCCACCGCCTGCATCTTCTCGACGATGGCGAAGAAATCGTTGATGGTGGTGAGCATGCGCTCGCCCTCGGCGGGCGTGAGCTCAAGCCGCGCCAGATGGGCGATGCGGGCGATGTCCTGGGGGGTCAGTGCCATAGGGGAGGGGCGCGGAAACCGGATGTAAAGCTGACCAGCCGGGCCGCCACCAGGGAAAGTTATTCACAGGGGATGCGTTATTATCCCGCCTTTGCCGCAACGCCCTCCCGCGCCACCGGTGATCGTGCGAAAAAAGCGCCATCCCCCACCCCCTTTGAGATTTTCGGCGACGGCAGGCCGACGCGCATGCCGTGCCGCATGAGGATTCCTGAATGTTCGGAGCATTCCGTCGGTACTTTTCCACCGACCTGGCCATTGACCTCGGCACGGCCAACACCCTGATTTTTGCGCGCGACAAGGGCATCGTCCTGGACGAGCCGTCGGTGGTCGCCATCCGCCACGAGGGCGGCCCGCACGGCAAGAAGGTCATCCAGGCGGTAGGCAGCGAGGCCAAGGCCATGCTCGGCAAGGTGCCGGGCAACATCGAGGCCATCCGCCCGATGAAGGACGGCGTGATCGCCGACTTCGTCATCACCGAGCAGATGATCAAGCAGTTCATCAAGATGGTGCACCCGCGCTCGGTGCTGACCCCCAGCCCGCGCATCATCATCTGCGTGCCCTGCGGCTCCACCCAGGTCGAGCGCCGCGCCATCAAGGACGCGGCCGAGGCGGCCGGCGCCACCGCCGTCTACCTGATCGAGGAACCCATGGCCGCCGGCATCGGCGCCGGCCTGCCGGTGTCCGAGGCCTCGGGCTCGATGGTGGTGGACATCGGTGGCGGCACCACCGAGGTCGGCGTGATCAGCCTGGGCGGCATGGTCTACAAGGGCAGCGTGCGCGTGGGCGGCGACAAGTTCGACGAATCCATCATCAACTACATCCGGCGCAACTACGGCATGCTGATCGGCGAGCCCACGGCCGAGGCCATCAAGAAGAATATCGGCAGCGCCTTTCCCGGCTCCGAGGTCAAGGAGATGGAGGTGCGCGGCAGGAACCTCTCCGAAGGCGTGCCGCGCCCGTTCACCATCTCCTCCAACGAAGTGCTGGAAGCCCTGGCCGAGCCGCTCAACCAGATCGTCTCGGCCGTCAAGAACGCGCTGGAGCAGACACCGCCCGAGCTGGGCGCCGACATCGCCGAGCGCGGCATGATGCTCACCGGCGGCGGCGCGCTCTTGCGCGACCTCGACCGCCTGCTGGCCGAGGAGACCGGCCTGCCCGTGCACGTGGCCGAGGAGCCGCTGACCTGTGTGGTGCGCGGCTGCGGCATGGCCCTGGAGCGCATGGAGCGCCAGGGCAGCATCTTCACCAGCGACTGACGGCCGGCCCCGACCGGCGTACGGGCGCGTCCTGCGCCCGACCCTCCTGACGCATGCCCCCGGACACCCTCGATCGCACTGCGCCGTCGTTCTTCCGGCACGGACCGTCGCCGCAGTCGCGCCTGGTGCTGTACGCGGCGCTGGCGCTGTTCCTGATGGTGGCCGATGCGCGCTTTCGCGTCACCGAGCCGCTGCGCACGGCAGTGGCCACGGCGCTCTATCCCCTGCAATGGCTGGCCTGGCAGCCGGTGCGCGCCGTCGAGGAGGGGGCCGGCTACGTGCAGTCGCTGCAGCAGGCCCGCGAGAGCGTGCAGGAAGCGGAGAAACAGATGGCGCAGATGGCCGTGCGCCTGGGCCAGGCCGAGCAGCTCGCGCGCGAGAACGCGCAGCTGCGCGAGCTGCTGGAGCTGCGCCAGCGTCTGAGCGCGCCGGGCCAGGCCGCGCAGGTGCTCTACGACACGGCCGACCCGTACACGCGTCGCGTCATCGTGGACCGCGGCCAGACCGCCGGGGTCGAGCCCGGCTCGCCCGTGGTGGATGCGCTCGGCGTGCTGGGCCAGGTCACCCGCGTGTATCCCATGCTCAGCGAGGTGACGCTGCTGATCGACCGCGACCAGGCCATCCCCGTGCTCAACGTGCGCACCGGCGCGCGCAGCGTCGCCTACGGCGACCCGACGGCTGCCCAGGGCGGCGGCATGGAGCTGCGCTTCACCCCGGGCAATGCCGACGTGCAGGAGGACGACCTGCTCACCACCAGCGGCGTCGATGGCGTCTATCCGCCCGGCCTGCCGGTGGCGCGCGTGACGCGGGTCGAGCGCCGCGCCGACTCCACCTTCGCGCGCATCTACTGCGAGCCGCTGGCGCGGGTGCACGGGGCGCGCCACGTGATGGTGCTCAAGCCGCTGGCGACCGACCTGCCCGAGCGCCCCCCGGTCGAGCCGCCAGCGCAGAGAAAAGGCCGGGAGGCACGCAAATGATCATGCCCCGTGGCCAGCCGCTGCTGCTGCCGGTGCGCCCCACCTTCATCACCCTCAGCCTGCTGGCCGCACTGCTGCTGGACATGTTGCCCCTGGGGCGCGTGGCCTGGACGCCCGACTGGCTGATGCTGCTGCTGGTGTTCTGGTCCATGCACCAGCCGCAGCGCGTGGGCATGGGCGTGGCCTTCGTCATGGGCCTGGCCGTGGACGTGCAGCAGGCGGCGCTGCTGGGCCAGCATGCGCTGGTCTATGCCGCGCTGGTGTTTGCTGCGCAGGCGGTGGCGCGGCGCGTGCTGTGGTTCGGCAGCCTGTCGCAGGCCCTGCAGTTGGCCCCGCTGTTCTTTGCCGCGCATGGGCTGGAGCTGGCGCTGCGCCTGGTCGGCGGCGGCCTCTTCCCGGGCTTCGAGCTGGCCATCGCGCCGGCCCTGGAGGCGCTCCTGTGGCCCCTGGCCAGCTGGTTGCTGCTGGCGCCGCAGCGCCGCGCGCCCGACCAGGACGACAAGCGTCCGCTGTGACGCCGCTGCCGGGGTGAGCGCTGCATGAACGAGGTGCGCAATGTCGAGGCCGATGCCGGGCGCTTTCGCCTGCGCTTGCTGGCCATGGGCGTGCTGGTGCTGCTGGCCTTCGGGCTGATCGCCGCGCGCCTGTACGTGCTGCAGGTGGTGCGCTACGAGGGCCTGGCCGACCAGGCCGAGAACAACCGAACGGCGGTGGTGCCCATCGTGCCCAACCGGGGCCTGATCCTGGACAGGAACGGCGTGGTGCTGGCCACCAACTACTCGGCCTACACGTTGGAGATCACGCCCTCGCGCGTGGCCGACCTGGAGGCGACCATCGACACGCTCTCCGAGATCGTGGACATCCAGCCGCGCGACCGGCGCCGCTTCAAACGCCTGCAGGCCGACTCGCGCAGCTTCGACTCGCTGCCGATTCGCACGCGGCTGTCGGACGACGAGGTGGCGCGCTTTGCCGCGCAGCGCTGGCGCTTCCCCGGCGTGGACATCAAGGCGCGGCTGTTTCGCACCTATCCGCTGGGTGAGGTGGCCAGCCACGCCATCGGCTACATCGGGCGCATCAACCAGCGCGAGAAGGAGCGCATCGAGGACTCCGACGAGGCGGCCAACTACCGCGGCACCGACTACATCGGCAAGCTCGGCGTGGAGCAGAGCTTCGAGACCACCCTGCACGGCCAGACCGGCGTGGAGCGCCTGGAGACCTCGGCCGGCGGGCGCGCCGTGCGCCGCCTGGACAGCCACCCGGCCACGCCTGGCAACACGGTGATGCTGTCGCTGGACATCAAGCTGCAGAAGATGGTGGAGGACCTCTTTGGCGAGCGCCGCGGCGCGCTGGTGGCGCTGGACCCGAGGAATGGCGAGGTGCTGGCGCTGGTCTCCAAGCCCACCTTCGACCCCAACCTGTTCGTGGAAGGCATCGACCAGGAGAACTGGCAGGCGCTCAATGAATCGGTGAACAAGCCGCTTTTGAACCGGGCGCTGCGCGGCACCTATCCGCCGGGCTCGACCTACAAGCCTTTCATGGCGCTGGCGGCGCTGGAAACCGGCAAGCGCGGCGCGGGCGTGGTGGTGAGCGACCCGGGCTACTTCAACTACGGCGGGCGGACGTTTCGCAGCCATGAGGGGGGCCTGGGCGGCGTGGACATGCACCGCGCCATCCAGTATTCGAGCAACACCTACTTCTATTCGCTGGCCGTGGAGATGGGCGTGGACACGATCCACGACTTCATGGCACCGCTGGGCTTTGGCCAGATCACCGGCATCGACCTGGGCGGCGAGCTGCGCGGCGTGCTGCCCAGCACCGAGTGGAAGCGAAGCGCCTACAAGCGCCCGGAAGCCAAGCGCTGGTTTTCTGGCGAGACGGTGTCGCTGGGCATCGGCCAGGGCTACAACAACTTCACCATGCTGCAGCTGGCCGTGGCCGAGGCGACGCTGGCCAACGGCGGCACGCGCCACCGCCCGCACCTGATCAAGGCGGTGAAGGACCAGGTCACGGGCGCCGTCACCGAGGTCGAGCAGCCCCCGGGCGAGCACCTGGGCTACAAGCCGCGCAACGTCGAGGTCATCCGCCGCGCGCTGCAGGCCGTCAACGAGGCCGGCACCGGCCGGCGCGTGTTCGCCGGCGCCCCCTACACCTCGGCCGGCAAGACCGGCACGGCGCAGGCCGTGGGCTGGGCGCAGAACTCCAGGTACAACGCCCGGCTGCTGGCCGAGCACCAGCGTGACCATTCGCTGTTCGCTGCCTTCGCCCCGGTGGACGAGCCCCGGATCGCCGTGGCCGTGATCGTGGAGAACGCAGGCTTCGGCGCCGCCGCCGCCGCGCCCATCGTGCGGCGGGTGTTCGACTACTGGCTGGCCGGGTTGTACCCGAGCGAGGAAGACATCGCCGCCGTGGCCAAAGGGCAGGGCGGCCCGCCCATCGGCGCGCCGCGGCGCGTCGAGGAGGTGCCGTTGCCGGAGGCGACGACACCTTGAGACACTAGGCGGTGGCCGGCGCGCCGCGCGCCGGCTGCACCTGGCTGACAATCAGCGCCACCACGATCAGCGACGCCCCGGCCAGGCCGCTCAACCCCAGCGTCTCGCCAATCAGCACCCACGCCGTGAGCGCGGCGAAGACCGGCTCCAGGCCGAAGACGATGGCGCTGCGCATGGCGTCCACGCGCTGCTGGCCCCAGGCCTGCAGCGTCACGACCAGGACGCTGGCGACCACGCCGAGGTAGATGAGCGCGGCCAGCGCCGGGCCCGGCAGGTGGGTGATCGCCTGCAGCGTAGTGGCTGCGCCGCCATGGCGCGCCAGCACCAGCACGCTGGCGGCGGCGCACATCGTCAGCGCCTGCATGGCCGCCAGGCGGGTGGCGCGCAGCGGTGCAGCCGCCGTGCGGCGCGCGCACTCCTCCAGCACCAGGATGTAGATGGCATAGAACAGCGTGCTGGCGAGCGTCAGCGTATCGCCCAGGTTCCAGGGCTCGTTCTCATGGAACATCAGCACCATGCCGGCCAGCGCCATGGTGCACGCGCCCCACAGCGCCGCGCCGTAGCGCCGGCCCAGCACGGCCATGGCCAGCAGCGGCACCACCAGCACGTTCAGGCCGGTGACGAAGGCGTTGCGGTTGCTGCTGGTGCGCGCCAGGCCTTCGATCTGCAGCCAGAAGGCGATGAACAGCAGCGCGCCCAGCAGCAGGCCCCAGCGCCGCTCGGGCACGCGCAGGCCGCGCCACATCGGCGCCAGCACGACGAGCGCGATGGCAAAGCGCGCCCAGATGATCTGCAGGGCGTCGAGCCGCGCGGACAGCAGCTTCATGGCCGGGAAGGTGGTGCCCCAGACGGCGACGACGAGGAGCAGGGCCAGCAGGCCCTGGCGTTCGGAGCGCATGGTGATGGTGTGGGATGAAAAGCGCCGATGGCGCGACGGGGAGACTTGCTCCTTCCCCCTCTGGGGGAAGGCGGGGATGGGGGCCGGCTCGCGGTAGGCGCTGCCGTTGAGAATATCCAGCCGCCGCTGGCCCCCACCCCTACCCTCCCCCAGAGGGGGAGGGGGCGGGAGAGGGTGCGAGTTTTCAATGAAAAAGACCGGAAACCCACGCCAATAAACGGCTTGCAGCTATGCTATGAGTAGCAAGATCAGCTGCTCATGCGCCGCAGGAACGAGCGGATGCGCTCGCTGGCCGGGTTGGCGAAGAACTCCGCCGGCGGCGCGTCGTGCGCGATGCAGCCCTGGTCGAAGAACATCACCCGGTCTGCCACCTCGCGGGCAAAGCCCATCTCGTGGGTCACCACGACCATGGTCATGCCGCCGCGCGCCAGCTCGCGCATGACGTCCAGCACCTCCTGCACCATCTCGGGGTCGAGTGCGCTGGTGGGCTCGTCGAACAACATGACCTTGGGCGCCATGGCCAGCGCCCGGGCAATCGCCACGCGCTGCTGCTGTCCGCCCGAGAGCTGCCAGGGGTACTTGTGCGCGTGGTCCTGCATGCCCACGCGCTTCAGGAGCTGCATGGCGCGGTCATTGGCTTCGCCGCGCGCCGTGCGGTGGATGCGCCGGGGCGCCAGCGTCAGGTTGTCCAGCACCGTGAGATGCCCGAACAGGTTGAACTGCTGGAACACCATGCCGACCTCGCAGCGCTGCTGCTGCAGAGTGCGCTGGTCGTCGGTGACCTCGACGCCGCCGATGGTGATGCTGCCGCTGTCGTGCGGCTCCAGGCGGTTGATGGCGCGTAGCAGCGTGCTCTTGCCCGAGCCGGAGGCCCCGATGATGGTCGTGACCTGGCCGGTGTGGAACTGGGTCGATACGCCCTTCAGCACCTCGTGGCTGCCAAAGGCCTTGCGCACGTCCTTGCAGACGATGTAGGGAGCGGTCATTTGACGCGGCCCTCCACGTCAAAGCGGTGTTCGATGGCGTGCGTGACCTGGGTGACCAGCGTGGTCAGGATCAGGTAGGTGATGGCCACCGTGGTCAGCGTCGCCACCGGCTGGAAGGTGGCCGACTGGATGCGGTTGCCGACGTTGGTCAGCTCGACCACGCCGATGACGTAGGCGAGCGACGAGTCCTTGAGCAGCGCGACGAAGTTGCTGACCAAAGGCGGCAGGGCGATCTTGAAGGCCTGCGGAAACACCACGTCCAGGAACACGCGCGAGCGCGGCAGGCCGAGCGCCCGCGCCGCCTCGGTCTGCCCGCGCGGCACGGCCAGCAGGCCCGCGCGGATGGCCTCGGCGTTGTAGGCGCCCACGTTCAGGCCCAGCGCCACGGCGGCGGCGGCGAAGTCGGGCAGGTTCAGGCCCGGCACCAGCACCGGCAGCGCGAAATAGACGAACAGGATCTGCACCAGCAGCGGCGTGCCGCGAATGGCCCAGATGTAGAAGCTGGCGATCCAGCGCAGCCAGATGAGGCGCGAGGTGCGCGCCAGCGCCGCCGCCGTGCCCAGCACCAGCCCGGCGACACCGGCGACCACGGTGAGCTCCAGCGTGGTCAGCGCCCCTTCGGCGAACAGCGCGGCGTTGGAGCCGATGGGCTCGGGGAAGAACGACAGCAGCCAGCCGAGCAGCGACAGGACCAGCGCCATCAGCACCAGGGCCGCCACCAGCGTCGCGTTGCTGCGCTGGGGCCGGCTCCAGCTTGAGGGCCAAAGAGCAACGAGCATGGGAGATCAGCAAAAAAGCATGCGCCGGGCGGCAGGGCCCGGCGCATGCAGGAAGGGGCAGGAGGCGGTTACTTGCAGGTCACGTCTTCCTGGAAGTACTTCTGCGAGATCTTGCCGATGGTGCCGTCGGCGACCAGCTCCCTGAAGGCCTTGTTCCAGGCGTCGGCCAGGCTCTGGTTGCCCTTGGCCACGGCGGCAGCGACTTTCTCGATGAACAACATGTCGCCGGTCTTGAAGCCGGCCTTGGGTGCCTTGGCCAGCATTTCCTTGGCGACGAAGCGGTCGGTCACCCAGGCATCGACGCGCTTGGACGCCAGTGCGCTGCGCGCGGCCTCGTCGGTGGGGAAGTTCTTCACGTCCTTGACGCCGGGCACTTCCTTGACGTGCTGCAGGTAGGACGTGCCGGTCTGCACCGCCACCACCTTGCCGGCCAGGTCGCCGGCGGTGCGGATCTCGGGCTTCATGGCGACGATCTGGCCGCCCGAGCAGTAGTGCGGGTCGGTGAAGGTGGCAGCCTTGGCGCGCTCTTCGGTGATGCCGTGCGAGGCGATGACCAGGTCCCAGCGGTCCTGCTGCAGGCCGGTGAGCAGGGCGTCGAAGCCCACGGTCTTCCACTCGTATTTGAGGCCCATCTTCTTGGCCACGGCCTCGGCGACCTCGATCTCGTAGCCCGTCAGCTCCTTGCCCTTGAAGAAGTTGAACGGCGCGTACTGGCCCTCGGAGCCGAGGATGATGGTGCCGCTCTTTTCGATCTCTGCCAGCGGACGTGCCTGCACGGTGGCTGCGGCGCACAGCGCCAGTGCTGCGGCGGCCAGGGTCTTGAGCATCTTCATGGGGTTCCTGCGGGGTGGTTCAGGTACACAAAAAAGTCCGGCGTTGCGGTTCACAAGCCGGACACGGGGTGGGGGGCTCGCGCCGAAAACCCGGCTGAGAAAACGGCCTGGCGTCAAGCAAGTGGCGCATTATAGGGACGCGCTTTTGTCCTCGGGCATGGGCGCAAACCCGCGCGGTGGCGCGGTTTTTCAGCCCGCGCGCACCAGGGTGGACTTGCCGAACAGGCTCTCCAGCAGGTCCACGGCCAGCTCGGCCGTCTGGTTGCGCACATCCAGCGCCGGGTTCAGCTCGACCAGGTCGGCCGAGGCCAGCTGCCCGCAGTCGGCCAGCATTTCCATGCACAGCTGCGTCTCGCGGTAGGTCAGGCCGCCGCGCACGTC